>NZ_JAPCJD010000074.1:0-21097 GCF_027707845.1 Aeromonas sp. QDB14
ATCCGGAACCAGTGATTGGTTCCGGATTGTCCTACAGCAGAAGGATCGGTCAATGGATCCTTAACTGATCAGCATTGGGGAAGGTCCCGGCTTTTTTGTCTTCGCTTGCGCTGCGTCGCGGTGCTTTCATGATCTGGTCTGGGGTGGCAAGGGGATGAGCGGCGTAGAATAGGCCGCAAATGGGCCAGTGGCCCGCCTACGCCCCTTCGGAAAAGAGAGCATGAACGCAGTGAAATGGATGCTTGGCTGTTGCCTGATGCTGCTGTGTGCCATCGCGCTGGCCGCCGAGCCCCCGGTGAAGAAGAGCCGGAGCGGCATCTGTCACCCCAAGGGCGGCACCTACTACAGCCGCACCAGGCACTATACCCCCTATGACACCATGCAGGCCTGCCTCGACAGCGGGGGCCGTGCCCCCCGGCGTTAAACGGCGGCTTGCTTGTGCTGCAGGGTAAAGAAGGCGAGGGTGGTCTTCTTGCCGCACTCGAAGCGGATGTTCTCCTCCCCCTGCACCACCAGGGTCTCGCCCGGTGCGACCTGCTGTCCCTGCACGGTGAGCTGGCCCTCCAGCAGGTGGCAGAGGTAGCACTTGTCCGCCTCCAGGGTGAGGCTGAGGGGGAAGGGCAGGTTCAGCACCCGCACGTTGGCGCTGATGCGCGCCGGGTGGTAGATGAGCCCGAGATCCGTCACCTCTTTTTTCAGCAGCTCGCAGCGGGTCTCGTCATCCCCGCTGAAGTGGGCCGCCTCGAAGGTGGCGTAGGGGTGACCGTTGAGCACGAAACCGGCACCGCTGACGGGCAGCAGGATGCGCTGGTAGCCGGGAAAGCGGGAGAAACTCCCCGCTTCCTTGATGGGGGCCGAGCTCAGCCGATAGTCAAAGTCGAGCTTGTCCAGGGTCGAACCAGGGGGGGAGATCAGGATCTGGGCCGTGGTGCCCTGCCTGTTCTTCCAGGGCATTTTCAACTGGTCGGACTCTTTAATCAGGGTGATCACGATGGCGCCTCGGCGGGAAGGGGAGAGTGGGGCCAGTGATACCATCTCCGGGAGTGGCTCACAAGGCGCCGCCAGCACAGGCCGCGCTGGTTGGCCACAAATCAGGCAGCGGATCCCCTGACGCTGACCCTAATCGGTCGACTCAAGCCCTTTTTCTATCTTGTCCAGCAGTTGCTGCAACTGCGCTATCTCCGCCGGCGTCAGCAGGGAACACAGCCGTTCGTCGAGCCGTGCGGCCTCCTGCTCCCCCTGGTTGACCCGCTCGCAGGCCAGCGGGGTCAAGGCCAGACAGATGCTGCGTCTGTCAGTGGGATGGGGCCGCTTCTCGATGAGCCCCTGTTTCTCCATCTCCTGCAGCAGGCGCGTCACCTGCGCCTTGTCGCGGCCCGACCGCTGTGCGATGAGCTGCGGCGTGGCGGGATCCAGCGCATGGATCAGTTGCAGCACCTTGTAATGGAGGGGGCTAAGGGCGATCTGCTGTGCCCGGAAATGCTGCGTCATGGCGATTTTGTACTGATCGAGGATCCGGAAGAGGCGGTTTGACAACTTCATGGTTGATAAAGTCAACTTAAAAGGGTTTAATTGATTTTATCAACCATATGGGCAAAAGCCCAGCCCGAGAGGAGATGAAAGATGCCACACACTTATCGTGTACAGGTCCAGGCGCTGGACCGCGAGGTGCCCCCGTTGCAGTTCGACTGCCAGAATCACGACGACATCTTTGCCATCCTGGCGCTCAGCAAGGGGAAGCTGGCCATGTCGGAGCAGGAACATCAGGCGTTTATCGTCGGGTTGAAGCTGTTTGGCGAAGTCATGATGCAGCATCGCAAAGAGGAGCTGTTCAAGGGGTTTCTCCCCCATTTCAAGCAATTCATGGGGCAACTGAAACGCACCGCCAGGGGAGAGGAGGCCGTGGTCGCCCCTTCCGAGTGACCCTGCCCTGACCCCAAGGGCGAGCGCTCCCGCCATCATGCCTGATGCAAAGGAAACCCCGAGGTTGTGATCCCGGTGCTGTCAAAGCGGCGGCGGCCCGCTACACTGGCAGCTCGTTTCACGGAGGACCCATGACCCACAAGATCATTCTGGATACCGATCCCGGCATCGACGATGCCATGGCCATTCTGTTTGCCGAGGCGCACCCTGCCATCGAATTGCTCGCCATCACCACGGTGTTTGGCAATGCCACCATCGAAAATGGCACCCGCAACGCCCTCTGGCTCAAGCAAAAATATGGCATGAAGGCGGACGTGGCCCGGGGCGCCGCCGCGCCGCTGCTGCGCGAGCCCGTGGGGCCGACGACAGTGGTGCATGGCCCGAGCGGCTTTGGTGACGTCCAGGCGGGGGAGGTGACCCTCATCCCGGATCCCCGCCCGGCCTGGCAATACATCGTCGAAACGGTGAAGGCCCATCCCGGCGAGATCACGCTAGTGACCATCGGGCCCCTCACCAACCTGGCGCTGGCGCTCGAGGCGGCCCCCGAGGTAGCCACCCTGGTGAAAGAAGTGGTCGTGATGGGCGGCGCCTTTGGCGTCAACGGCCATCGCGGCAACGTGACCCCCTATGCCGAGGCCAATATCCACGACGATCCCGATGCGGCGGACCGGGTCTTCACCGCCCCCTGGCCCCTGGTGATCATCGGGCTCGACGTCACCCAGCAGAGCATCTTCACCGCCGACTATCTGGATGCCCTGCGGGACGATGCGGGGGAGCCGGGCCGCTTCCTGTGGGATGTCAGCCGCTTCTACCTGCGCTTCTATTCCGAGCGCATCGGCATGGCGGGGTGCCATGTGCACGACCCCTCCGCCATCGCCTATGTGATCGATCATGCACTGTTCACCCTGCGCAAGGGGCCGGTGCGGGTCATCACCGAGGGGCCCGCCATCGGCCATACCCTGCAAAAATTTGACGACACCCGCCATCCCCATGACGAGTGGGCCCACTGCCCGGCCCAGCAGGTCGGGGTCGCGGTGCGGGATCAGGCCCTGCTCGCCCTCTATCGGGATACCCTGGTGGCCTGGGGCAAGGGGCGCCGATAAGGCCCGGCAGTGAGTGAAAGCGTGATGGCGGCCGGGTCATGATGAGGCGCCCCCGGTTATACTGGCGAACATCGGGTTGACGGGAGGAAGACGCAATGGCCTGGTTGTCTCTGTTGGTGGCGATAGCCCTGATCGGGTGGTTGATGACGCTGGGGCGCGGTGCCCTGTTCGAGGTCCGGCTCGCGCCGGGCAAGGTGGTGGTGAAGCGGGGCTCGGTGCCGCCGCGCTTTGTGACCCAGGCGACCCAGATCCTGCACCATGAGCCGGTGCGCGGGCGCATCCTGGGCCTGCGGGACGGCAACGGGGTGAGGCTGGTCTTCTCCCGCTCCATCCCTGAGCCCGTGGCCCAGCGCCTGCGCAACATCTTCCCCTACGGGGATTATCGGGGGCTCTCCCCAAGCCCTGACGGGCGAAAATCACGCTGAGCAGTCGCCGTGGCGACCCTCATTTCCAGACGCCGGGCCCTGTGCCCGGCGTCTGCGTTTTCAGCGCTTCGCCAGGAGGCCATGTTGCGGTCAGCGCGGCCCTTGCAGGGCCTGATCGCCTCGACCAGAAAGTCGATGAAGGCGCGGGTCTGGGGTTTGAGGAAGCGGCCGCCACGAAACACCGCGTGGATCTCGTCCTGGCGATCCTCGTAGGGGGAGGCGAGCCACTCTGGCAGCAGCGGCAGCAGGGTGCCCTCGTCGATGCTTTGCTGCACCATCCAGCTCGACAGCAGCAGCACGCCGCACCCCGCGAGGGCGGCGCAGAGCAGGGGCGTGCCCCCGACCGAGGCAAGGTTGCCCTGCACCGCCACCTTCTCGCGCTCCGTGCCCTGCTGGAAGTACCAGTGCTGACGCTGACGCCCATGGCCGCGAATGAGGCAGTTGTGGTGGGCCAGCTCGGCGGGATGGGCGGGTTCGCCATGGCGGGCCAGATAGGCGGGGGAGGCGACCAGCAGCGAGCGGTTGGTGAGCAGATGGCGAGTGTGCAGGCTGCTGTCGGCGGGCTTGCCGATGCGCACCGCCACGTCCACGTTCTCGGCATCGAGATCTACCATGCGGTTGTCCAGCGCAACCTCCAGGCGCACCCCGGGGTAGCGGGCGAGGAAGTCGGGCAGGCGGGGAGAGAGCCAGGATGCGCCGAAGCTCTCGAACACCGAGACCCGCAGCGGCCCCTCTGGCGCCACCGAGAGGGGTTGCAGGGATTGCACCAGCTGATCCGCCTCCTCCAGCAGGGGCAGGGAGCGGGCGAGAAAATAGGCGCCCTGCTCGGTCAGCACCAGTTGGCGGGTGCTGCGCTTGAAAAGCGGGATCCCGAGCTGCTGCTCCAGGGCGTCGATGGCACGGGTCACGGAGGAGGGGGCCTGGTTGAGGGCGCGGGTGGCACGGGAGAAACTGCCCGATTCCACCACCTGGGCCAGGATGCGGATGCGATCCAGCATGGATTCACCTTTGCGATAAACGCAAAACTGTTGCAGGTTATGACGATATTCTAATCAACAATGAAAAAGTGAACAATCAGCTCACCGCCCCATCCGGGGTCCATCACCGGAGTCTTGCCATGTCACACCGTATCCAGCTCGCCAACCAGGTGCCCGCCGCCGTCTCGGCCATGATGGGCCTTGAGTCCTACCTCGGGGGCACCGACATTCCCCTGTCGCTCAAGGAGCTCATCAAGCTGCGCGCCTCCATGATCAACGGCTGCGCCTACTGCATCGAGATGCACGCCGACGTGGCGATGAAGCACGGGGAGAGCGCCCAGCGTCTGCTGGCGCTGGCCGCCTGGCAGGAGTCGCCGCTGTTCGACGCCCGGGAGCGGGCGGTGCTGGCCCTGACCGACGAGGTGACCCTGATCGCCGACAAGGGGCTCACGACGCAGACCTATGAGGCGGCGCTGGCCCAACTGGGGGAAACCCTGCTGGCCCAGTGCCTGATGCAGGTGGTCACCATCAACGCCTGGAACCGGATCGCCGTGGCGACCCGGATGGAACACGATCACTCCTGACTCCGACTCCGAGTGAGGGAGAGAAAACGATTGTCAACGGGCCCGCACAAGGGCCCGTTTTGTTACGAAGTGTGCCTTCTGGCGCCAGGGGTTGCGACCGTTGTCGGGGGACGGGAAGTTAATCATACATTCGTTTGATTAATTATTTTTTTAATCTTCCCAGAAAAATACCCATCCAGATCAAGGTGTGGAGAAATGACCTGTGAGTCGAAAAGGGGCTGTATGGCTCTTTTTTGATCGCAATGGCGGGTTAAAAACAGACCAGATGGATCTTTTTGGTTAATTGGTGGTCACTTTTGGTGGCGCAAGAGATTAACGGAAGATGAATTGCCGCGGTGTAACTTGAATAAATTGGTCATTGTCAAGGGATTAACATCTGATACCGCTTTCCATCACCTTTTGAACATTTTTGGGATTAATTTTTCATGTTGTTCACATGCCGGTCTGATGCAATAAAATACTGCATTTTTTTATACCAATAAGCCTTCAAAAGATGAGGACATTGCATGAGACTCTTTGATGTGAAGAGGGGCTTGGGCGCTTTGCTGCTGCTCGCGACCGCCAGCTTGCTGAGTGGCTGCGACATGGCACTGATGAGCCCCAAGGGGCAGGTCGGTATGGAGCAGAAGTCACTGATACTCACCGCACTCGGCTTGATGCTGATCGTGGTGGTGCCCGTGATTGTCATGGCGGTGGCGTTCGCCTACAAATACCGGGCGTCCAACACCAGTGCCACCTATGCGCCGGACTGGGCCCACTCCAACAAGATTGAGGCAGTCGTCTGGACTGTACCCGTCATCATCATCGTCATCCTGGCGGTGATCACCTGGAAAACTTCCCACTCCCTCGACCCCTACAAGCCGCTGGAATCGGACGTCAAACCGGTTCAGGTGGATGTCATTTCCCTGGACTGGAAGTGGTTGTTCGTCTATCCGGAGCTGGGCATTGCGTCGGTCAACGAGCTGGCCTTCCCGGTCAACACCCCGGTCAACTTCCGGGTGACCTCCGACACAGTGATGAACTCCTTCTTCATCCCGCAACTGGGCGGCCAGATCTACGCCATGGCCGGCATGCAGACCAAGCTGCACCTGATTGCCAACGAGGCGGGCGAGTACAAGGGCATCTCCGGCGGTTACAGCGGTGCCGGTTTCTCCGGCATGAAGTTCAAGGCCATCGCGACCCAGGACCAAGCCGGTTTCGACGCCTGGGTAGCCAAGGTGAAGGCCTCTTCCAAGGCCCTGAGCACCATGGATGAGTTCAATGCCCTGGCCAAGAAGAGCGAAAACCACCCGGTGGAGTACTTCGCCAGCGCCGATCCCAAGCTGTTCGTCAACATCATCAACAAGTTCATGGGCGGCATGTCCCATGGTGGTCACGCCACCCCGGCTGCGGGCTCTGCGGATCACGAGGGCATGAACCACGAGGCCATGAACCATGACGCCACCCCGAAAGCGGGTGCCATGGACCACGAAGGGATGAACCATGAGGCCTCGCAAGAGGACGCCATGGAGAACCAGGCCATGAACCATGACGCCCATGCCGGACACATGGCCATGTCGGCCGACAAGAGTGTGAAAGCAGGATCCGAGGAATAATCGATGTTTGGAAAATTGACACTCGAGGCTATTCCGTACCATGAACCCATCATCATGGTCACGATAGCCGGTATCATTCTGGGGGGCCTGGCCATCGCCGGTCTCATCACTTACTACGGCAAGTGGCAATATCTGTGGAAAGAGTGGCTGACCTCGGTCGACCACAAACGCCTCGGTATCATGTATCTCATTCTGGGAATGGTCATGCTGCTGCGTGGCTTTGCCGACGCCGTGCTGATGCGTGGCCAGCAGGTCATCGCCTCCGGGGGTGGCGAAGGCTACCTGAATGCCCATCACTACGACCAGATTTTCACCGCCCACGGCGTCATCATGATCTTCTTCGTGGCCATGCCGCTGGTGATCGGTCTGATGAACATCGTGGTGCCGCTGCAAATCGGTGCCCGTGACGTGGCCTTCCCCTTCCTGAACAACCTGAGCTTCTGGTTCACCGCCGCGGCCGTGGTGCTGATCAACGTCTCCCTCGGGGTCGGTGAATTCGCCCAGACCGGCTGGCTGGCCTATCCGCCCTTGTCGGGGCTGGAGTTCAGTCCCGGGGTCGGGGTCGATTACTGGATATGGAGTCTGCAGATTTCGGGTCTGGGGACCCTGCTGACCGGCGTGAACTTCTTCGCCACCATCATCCGCATGCGTGCCCCTGGCATGACCATGATGCGCCTGCCGGTCTTCACCTGGACCGCCCTGTGTGCCAACATCCTGATCATCGCTTCCTTCCCGATCCTGACCGTCACCATCGCCCTGCTCACCGCAGACCGCTACCTGGGTACCCATTTCTTTACCAATGACATGGGTGGCAACATGATGATGTACATCAACCTGATCTGGGCCTGGGGTCACCCCGAGGTGTACATCCTGGTGCTGCCGGTGTTCGGGATCTTCTCCGAAGTGGTGGCGACCTTCTGTAAGAAGAAGCTGTTCGGTTACACCTCCCTGGTGTGGGCAACCGTGGCGATCACCGTGCTGTCGTTCATCGTCTGGCTGCACCACTTCTTCACCATGGGGTCCGGCGCCAACGTGAATGCCTTCTTCGGCATCACCACCATGATCATCTCCATCCCGACCGGGGTGAAGATCTTCAACTGGCTGTTCACCATGTACCGCGGTCGCATCGAGTTCACCTCGCCCATGCTGTGGACCGTCGGCTTCATCATCACCTTCACCGTGGGTGGCATGACCGGGGTACTGCTCTCCGTGCCGGCCGCCAACTTCGTGCTGCACAACAGCCTGTTCCTCATCGCCCACTTCCACAACGTCATCATCGGCGGCGTGGTGTTCGGCTGCTTCGCCGGTATCACCTACTGGTTCCCGAAAGCGTTCGGCTTCAAGCTGGATGACGTCTGGGGCAAGCGTGCCTTCTGGTGCTGGATCACCGGCTTCTTCGTGGCCTTCATGCCGCTCTACGTGCTGGGCTTCATGGGCATGACCCGTCGTGTCAGCCAGAACATCGATCCCGAGTTCCACGGCTGGCTGGTGGTCGCCGCCTGCGGCGCCGGTCTGATTGCCCTGGGCGTGCTGTGCCAGGTCATCCAGATCGTGGTCAGCATTCGCGACCGCGAGAAGAACCGCGACCTGACCGGCGATCCCTGGGGTGGCCGTACCCTGGAGTGGGCGACGTCCTCTCCGCCGCCGTTCTACAACTTCGCCATCGAGCCGAAAGTCACCGGTCTGGACGCCTTCTGGGAAGCCAAGGCTGACGGCAGCGCTTACAAGAAGCCTGCCCAGTATGCCCCCATCCACATGCCGAAGAACTCCGGTGCCGGTGTCATCATCGCCGCCTTCAGCGTGGTGTTCGGCTTTGCCATGATCTGGCACATCTGGTGGATGGCCATCGCCGGCTTCATCGGCATGATCGCCACCTGGATCATCCACAGCTTCAACGACGATGTGGACTACTACGTACAGGTTGACGAGATCGAGCGCATCGAAGGTCAGCATTTCGACAACATCAACAAGGTGGCTTAATTCCATGGCGACTGACGTACTACATCACTCTCACGGTGCCCATGAGGATGGGCACCACGATGCCGGTGCCACCAAGGTATTCGGTTTCTGGATCTACCTGATGAGTGACTGCATCCTGTTCGCGACCCTGTTCGCGACCTATGCGGTCCTGGTCAACGGCACTGCCGGCGGCCCCACCGGCAAGGACATCTTCGAACTGCCGTTCGTGTTCGCCGAAACCATGCTGCTGCTGCTGAGCTCCATCACCTTCGGGTTCGGCATGCTGGCCATGAACAAGAACAAGGTTGCGGCGGTCAACACCTGGCTGTTCGTCACCTTCCTGCTGGGTGCCGGCTTCATCGCGATGGAAATCTACGAGTTCCATCACCTGATCGTGCACGAGGCGGGCCCGGATCGCAGCGGCTTCCTCTCTGCCTTCTTCACCCTGGTTGGGACCCACGGTATCCACGTGACCAGCGGCCTGGTCTGGATCATCGTGATGATGGTGTCGATCACCAAGAAGGGGCTGACCGAGCGCAACCGCACTCGCCTGATGTGCCTGAGCCTGTTCTGGCACTTCCTCGACGTGGTATGGATCTGCGTCTTCACCGTGGTCTATCTGATGGGGGTCATGTAAATGAGTCATTCCGTTGACAATCACGGCGCCAGCCACGGCAGCGTCAAGTCCTACATGATCGGCTTCGTGCTGTCACTCATCCTGACCGCCGTGCCGTTCTGGATGGTGATGGACGGCTCCGCCTCCCACGCCGTGGTGCTCGGCACCGTGGTGGCCATGGCGGTGGTGCAGATCTTCGTACACCTGGTCTACTTCCTGCACATGAACACCTCCTCCGAGGAGCGCTGGAACCTGGTGGCACTGGTCTTTACCGTGCTCATCATCGCCATCGTGGTCGTGGGTTCCCTGTGGATCATGTACAACCTCAACATCAACATGATGGTTCACTGAGCGGGTTGATGATGATGAAGCAATACCTGCAAGTGACCAAGCCGGGCATCATCTTCGGCAACCTCATCTCGGTTATCGGGGGATTCCTGCTGGCCTCGAAGGGGAGCCTGGATGTGCCCCTGTTCATCCTGACCATGGTGGGGGTGTCACTGGTGGTGGCCTCCGGTTGCGTGTTCAACAACTACATCGACCGGGACATCGACTGCATCATGGAGCGCACCAAGAACCGCGCCCTGGTGCGGGGGCTCATCGCCCCCGGTGTCTCCCTCTGGTATGCGACGGCGCTGGGCGTTGCGGGCATTGCACTGCTCTACTTTGCGGCCAATCCGTTGGCCGCCTTGCTGGCGGTGCTGGGCTTCCTGGTTTATGTGGGGGTCTACAGCCTCTACATGAAGCGCCACTCGGTCTATGGCACCCTGGTCGGCAGCCTCTCCGGCGCCGCGCCGCCGGTCATCGGCTACTGCGCGGTGAGCGGGCAGTTCGACTCGGGGGCCCTGATCCTGCTGGCGATCTTCAGCCTGTGGCAGATGCCGCACTCCTATGCGATCGCCATCTTCCGCTTCAAGGACTACCAGGCCGCCAACATCCCGGTGCTGCCGGTGGTGAAGGGGATCCCGGTGGCCAAGCTCCACATCACCCTCTACATCCTGGCGTTCATGGTGCCGACCCTGATGCTGTTCCTCGGCGGCTACGCCGGGTACAAGTATCTGGTGGTGGCCACCGCGGTGAGCGTCTGGTGGCTGGGGATGGCGCTGTCGGGCTACAAGGCGGCGGTGGACGACTCCCTCTGGGCGCGCAAGCTGTTCATGTTCTCCATCGTCACCATTACTTGCCTGAGCGTGATGATGTCGGTGGACTTCCAGCCGGACGCAGCGCCTGTATTGGTGAGCATGCTGCCCTGATAGTGTGAACTGCACCCCTGAAATGCATGAAATCCAGAGCCGGGAATCTTCCCGGCTCTGCTATTATGGGCGCCGCCCTGCAAGGGGCATCGCCGATTTTTCGGGGGCGGCCGGGCGCCTGTCACCCCTTTCTTTCCCTCTTCTTTTTGACTCATCGAGGCCCTCATGAATGATTTCACCATGACGAGGGGCGAGCGACGCGCGACCTGGGCGCTCGGCTCCGTCTTCTCGCTGCGCATGCTCGGCATGTTTATGGTGCTGCCGGTGCTGACCACCTACGGCATGTCCCTGGCGGGCGCCTCCGAGGCGCTCATCGGGCTTGCCATCGGCATCTACGGCATGACCCAGGCCCTGTTCCAGATCCCCTTCGGCCTGCTCTCCGACAAGGTGGGGCGCAAGCCCCTCATCGTTGGCGGCCTGCTGATGTTTGCCCTTGGCAGCGTCATCGCCGCCCTGAGCGACGCCATCTGGGGGGTCATCGTCGGGCGCGCCCTGCAAGGGAGCGGCGCCATCTCCGCCGCCGTCATGGCGCTCCTGTCGGATCTCACCCGGGAGCAGAACCGCACCAAGGCGATGGCCTTCATCGGGGTGAGCTTTGGCATCACCTTCGCCATCGCCATGGTGACCGGCCCCCTCATCACCCATGCCCTGGGCTTGTCCGGCCTCTTCTGGCTCATCGCCCTGCTGGCCCTGGCCGCCATCGCCATGGTGCTCTGGGTGGTGCCGACCCCGGCGGCCCACCTGCAAAATCGCGAGTCCGCCATGGTGCGAGGCAGCTTTCGTACCGTGCTCACCAACCCTCGCCTGCTCAAACTCAACCTCGGCATCCTCTGCGTCCACACCCTGCTGATGTCGAGCTTCGTGGCCCTGCCGCCCCTGCTGGAACGTGCGGGCCTGCCCCGTGACAGCCAGTGGCAGGCCTATCTGGTCACCATGCTGATCGCCTTCGTGAGCGTGGTGCCCTTCATCATCTATGCCGAGAAGCACCGCCGGATGAAGCGGGTCTTCATCGGGTGCGTGGTGGTGATGCTGGCCGCCGAGCTGGTGCTCTGGCAGAGCGGCCAGCAGCTGTGGGGTCTGCTCGCCGGGTTGCAGTTCTTCTTCATCGGCTTCAACGTGATGGAGGCGCTGCTGCCGTCCCTCATCAGCAAGGAGTCTCCGCCGGGCTACAAGGGCACCGCCATGGGGGTCTACTCCACCAGTCAGTTCCTCGGGGTCGCCATCGGCGGCAGTCTCGGCGGCCTGCTCTACAGCCTGGGGGGCGGCCCCCTGGTGTTTGGTGGTTGCGCCGCCCTGGCCCTCGCCTGGCTCGGGGTGAGCCTCACCATGGCCGAGCCCCCCTATGTGAGCAGCCTGCGCATCGTGCTGCCGGAAGGGGTCGAGGCCACCCCGGCCCTGGAGCAGCGGATCCGCGCCTGCGAGGGGGTAAGCGACGTGCTGCTGGTGCGCGAGGAGCACTCCCTCTACGTGAAGGTGGACAGCAAGCGCCTGACCCGCAGCGATCTGGAGCGGCTGGTCTCTTTGTGATGGCTGGCTGCGCGGGGCGGCGCAGAGCGCGGGCTGAAGGGCGGCTGCTATGCTGAGATCCTCACTCACAGGAGGAACCTCTGATGTCATACGTGGACGGATTCGTGCTCGCCGTGCCGACGGCCAACAAGCAGGCCCTGATCGATCATGCGGGGCAGTTTGACCCCATCTTCCTCGAATACGGCGCCACCCGGGTGCTGGAGTGCTGGGGGGACGACGTGCCCCACGGCAAGCAGACCGACTTCTACCGGGCGGTGGCGGCCAGGGAGGATGAAACCGTGGTCTTCTCCTGGGTGGAGTGGCCGAGCAAGGCGGTGCGGGACGACGCCATGGGCAAGATGATGCAGGACCCCAGGATGGACCCCGCCAATCCCCTGCACCAGACCATGCCGTTTGACGGCGCCCGCATGATCTTCGGAGGCTTCACCACCGTGCTGGAGATCAAGGGCTGAGACCGGCCATCGGGGCTTCACCCTGGTGGCCGGAGCGCAAGGGCCGATAGCAACACCCAGGCCCGTCAGATGATGAAAAAGCCCGCCAGCCGGCGGGCTTTTTGCTGGGCGTTATCTCATGGTCGCTCTCCATGGGGGACGTTCAGCCCGGGCGCCAGAAGGGCTTGTCCCCGAGAATGGTGGCCCTGTGCATCACCCGGCGGGCCGGCAGGTAGTCGGCATTGGCATAGTGCTGGGTCACCCTGTTGTCCCAGATGGCGATGTCGTTCTCCTGCCAGCGCCAGCGCACCTGGAACTCGGGGCGGGTGATGTGCTCGAACAGAAAGCCGAGCAGGGCCTCGCTCTCTTTGGGGGGCAGCCCGGGCAGCCGGGTGGTGAACCCCTCGTTGACGAACAGGGCCTGACGGCCGCTCACCGGGTGGGTGCGGATCACCGGGTGGCGCAGGGGCGGGTGACGGGCCACGGCCGCCTGCCAGCGCTGGCGCGCCTCCTCGCTGTCATCATGGCGATGGGCGGGGAAGGACTTGGTGAAGTCGTGCTCGGCTTCCAGCCCTGCCAGCAGGGTTTGCAGGGGCGGCGAGAGGGCCGCCAGCGCCGCGATGCCACTGGCCCAGAGGGTGTCCCCCCCGGTGGGGGGCAACTGCTTGGCGGCCAGAATGGCCAGTGCCGGGGGCGTCTCGATAAAGGTCACGTCGGTGTGCCAGTTGTCGTTGTCCGGCGGATTGTCGTCGTGGGTATCGAGCACGATGATCTCCTCGGCCTCCTCCGTGTGGGGGTAGACGGGGTGGATGTGCAGATCCCCGAAGCGGTTCGCCAGCGCCCGCTGGGCTCGCGGGGTGATGGGCTGGTTGCGAAAGAACAGCACCTGGTATTTGAGCAGGGCGCGATGGAGCTGCTTGAACTGCCCCTGGCTCAGGGGCTCGGCCAGATTGATGCTGGCGATGACGGCGCCGATGTGGGGGCCGAGGGGGGTAATGGTCAACTTGTCGGTCATGGTCTTGCTCCATGTCTGGGGGCGTGAAGGCCCGATACCAATAGGAAAGGGGGGCGAAGGAAAGCGGTCAGCCTGTGGCTCATTGTCCTTCTCCATGCCAGGGGGTGAGCCTGCGCTGCAGGGCGCGCAGGCCCAGTTCCAGTACGAAGGCGATCAGGGCGATCACCAGGATGCCCGCCAGCACCACGTCGGTGGCGAGAAACTCGCCGGCGGATTGCACCATGAAGCCCACCCCCCGGGTGGCGGCGATAAGCTCGGCCGCCACCAGGGTGGACCAGCCCACCCCGAGCCCGATGCGCAGTCCGGTCAGGATGTCCGGCAGGGCGCCGGGCAGGATCACGTGCCAGAGCACCTGGGACCGGGATGCGCCCAGCGCCTGGGCCGCCCGCACTCGCACCGCGTTGGCGCTCTGCACCCCCGCCAGGGTTGCCAGGGCCACGGGCGCGAAGATGGCCAGATAGATGAGCAGCACCTTCGATGTTTCACCGATGCCAAACCAGATCACCATGAGAGGCAGGTAGGCGAGCGGCGGCACCGGGCGGTAGAGCTCGATGAGGGGATCCAGCACGCCGCGCACTGTGGGGGAGAGCCCCATGGCGATGCCCACCGTGATGCCAAAGAACGCCGCGGCAGCGAGCGCCACCAGGATGCGCCCCAGGCTGGCCCCCAGGTGTTGCCACAGGGTGGCATCCATAAAGCCCGTTGGGCCTGCGATGGTGATGAGCTGTGCCAGCACCCGCTGTGGGGGCGGCAGGAACAGGGGATCGACCCAGCCGAAGTGGGCCACCAGCCACCAGAGGGCCAGCAGCACGATCAGGGTGGCGAGGCTCAGGGTCAGACGGCGGGGCAGGGGCCAGCCCGCTGCCCGTGCGTGGGTGAGATCCCGTTGCCGGGCGAGGGCGAGAGTCATGCGAAGGCCTCCCGCTCTGCGAACACCCGTTCCAGCACGTATTCACGGCGCTCGATGAAGGCCGGATCGGACTTGATGCTGCGGCAGGGCTCCCCGGCGGCGAAGCGGCGACCGAAATCCAGGGTCAGCCGCTCCGTCACCCGCCCGGGGGAGGGGGAGAGCAGCACCAGATCGGTGGCCATGAAGATGGCCTCCTCGATGTCGTGGGTGATGAGCAGCACCTGACGCCGCTGCTCGTGCCACAGGCGCAGCAGCAGAGTCTGCATCTGCTCCCGGGTGAAGGCGTCCAGGGCGCCGAAGGGCTCGTCCAGCAGGAGCAGGCGGGGTTGGGTGGCGAGGGCCCGGGCGATACCGACCCGCTGGCGTTGGCCGCCGGAGAGCTGCCAGATGGCGCGATCGCCGGCCCCCTCCAGCCCCACCTGACGCAGCAGTGCCTGGGCCTGTTCGGTGCGCTCGGCACTGGGCACGCCCGCCAGCTGCAGGCCGAGGGCCACGTTGTCTCGCACGTTGCGCCAGGGCAGCAGCCCCTCGCTCTGGAACACCACGCCGCGCTCGGCGCCGGGGCCGGTGACCGGCTTGCCCTCAAGGCTTATCTGGCCGTGGTGGCAAGGCTCGAAGCCCGCCACCAGATTGAGGAGGGTCGTCTTGCCCGAGCCCGAGGGCCCCAGCACCACCATCAGCTCCCCCTCGGACAGGGAGAGGTTGATGTTGTCGAGCACCCGTCTGCCGGCGTACTCGGCGGACACATGAGAGAGCTGCAGCATGGTCGTCTCCTTGGATTTACTGGGCCACGGCTTTCACGAAGCGATCGGTCACGAACTGGCGGTAGTCCGAGGCGGCGTTCGCGACCTTGCCCTGGCTCTCGAGGAAGCGGGCGGTGTCGATGATGGTCTGGTTGACGAGGCGCCCGAGCTCGGCGCTCTGGGCCTTCGCATCGAGGTAGGTGTTGCCCTTCACCAGCGCGGGAACGTCCGCCTCGGGAACGCCGCTCAGCTTGGCCAGCTTGGCGAGGTTGTCCGGCTTGGTGAGCCAGCCGTCGGGGTTGGCCAGGTAGTCGCGCTGGGCGGCCAGGGTGCTGTTCACGAAGGCCTGCACCACTTCGGGGTGGGCCTTGGCAAAGTCCTTGCGCACTACCCAGACGTCCAGGGTCGGCGCCCCCCAGTCACCCACCTGGGCGGAGTCGGTCAGCACCTTGCCCTCCTTGGTGAGCTGGTTGAGGGCGGGGGCCCAGACATAGGCGCCGTCGATGTCGCCCCGCTGCCAGGCGGCGATGATGGCCGGTGGTTGCAGGTTGACGATCTGCAGCGTCGCGGGGTCGACGTTCCAGTGCTTGAGGGCCGCCAGCAGGCTGTAGTGGGTGGTGGAGGTATAGGGCACGGCGATGCGCTTGCCCGCGAGATCCTCGGGTTTTGCGAGCCCCTGCTTCACCACCAGGGCCTCGGACTCCCCGAGCTTGGAGGCGAGCAGGAACACCTCGATGGGCAGGTTCTGGCTCGCCGCCACCGCCAGGGGGCTGGAGCCGATGTTGCCTATCTGCACATCGCCGGAGGCGAGCGCCCGTACCACGCTGGCGCCGCTGTCAAACTTGCGCCAGTCCACGGTGGCGCCGCTCTCCCTGGCGAAGCTGTTGTCGGCCTGGGCCACCTTGGCGGGTTCGGCGGAGGTCTGGTAGGCCACGGTGACGTCGAGGGCCTGGGCGGACTGGCCGAGCAGCATGGAGGCCGCGAGCCACAGAGAGATGCCTTTTGCTGTCATGATGCACTTCCTTGTTGGGGGTGTTGGAAGCCACATCTTTATCTGAACATCCCCGGGGGCGAAGGAACGAGAAGGGTGCTCTCATGCCGTTTGGTTCTTAGAAAAAGAACGGTAAATCAATGATCTGATTGAGATATGCCAGAAAGTGGATAGCTTGCTCACCCGCCATCTATCGGGTGGCTGGCGCAAGGGGCCAGCAGGTGCGTGCAGGGGCCAGCCACCAGGGGGCGCAGTGACTGACAGGGAGAAGAGAGGAAAAGGCCCCGCCAGGGTGGCGGGGCCGGGGGATCAGCGCTCCACCAGCGGGGCCGAGCGGTAGCTCCAGAGGCCATAGGTGCGCAGGGCGTCCCGGTAGATGCCAAGCAGCTCCTCCGGGCTTGCCTTGGCCAGGGCCGAGAGGGACTTGTCCGGGTAGGCGACGCTGTCGATGCGGATGTTCGCCGGGCCGCTCTGCCAACAGGCGATTTCCAGCAGGGTCTGGCCCCGGCGCACATGGCTCGCCGAGCTCACCAGGGTGGCGAACTCAATCTCGTGGCGGGCGAGGGCATAGCCGCTGTAGAGGGCGTTCTCCACTGTGCTGGTGGCGTAGTTCTCCTCGATGATGCGGGAGCGGTCGATGCCCTTTTTCGCTAGCCAGTCCGCCATCAGCTTGCCCTCGGTCTGGCGGTTCTGGGGCACGCCGCCGGTGAGGATGACGAGGGCCGCCGGATCGGCCTGGGCCAGAGCGCGGGTGGTCTCGAGGCGTCCCAGCAGAATGTCGTGCATGGAGCCATCGGGATTGAGGGCATAGCCCAGGGTGACGATGGCGCGGCGCCCCTTCTTCTCGCCCCGTCCCTGACGCTCCTTGAGGGGGGTGGCGACTACCCGATCCACGGTATCAAACAGCCGCTGCAAGTCGGCGGCGCGGCCGGCGTTGAGCTCGCCGACCCGCTTGAGGTAGCCATCGGATTTGGCCTGGTTGCCCTTGAAGCGCTGCCAGGTGGCCAGATAGGTGTTGATGTCCAGATCGTCCGGGGCGGCGGTGAGGGCCTGCTCGAACAGGGCGATGGCCCTGTCCACGTTGCCGTTGTAGATCTGGGCGTTGGCCGCCGAGATGAGCAGATCGGTGCGATAGGGCTCGAGCTGGTGGGCCTCCAGCAGCAGGGTGGTCACCTGCTCCATGTTGCTCGGCATCTTGGCGGTAAAGCCCGCATCGGAGACCCGGGCAGGGGAGTGGAAGATGCGGGCGGCGTCTGCCAGCAGCTGATCCACCACCTGGCGCTTGCTGATGAACTGCTCGTAATTCTGCTCCTTTTGCAGGGAGCGCACCGGGGCGGCCCAGGCATCGGATGAGACAACGAGCGGCAGCGTCAGCAGGCTGGTGAGGGTCAGAGCAATCGCGGTTTTCTTCATCATGGGGCTCCCTGTGGGGTGCGGGGCGCGATGCCGTGGCTCGTCCCCTGAATGCTTTTCCAATAAAAACAGATGCTTGGTTTGCTGCCTACTCTACTCCCTTCCCGATGAAAAAAACGTGAACCGTTCCGGTTATCCCGATGGCCCCCCTCAGC
Organism: Aeromonas sp. QDB14; assembly: GCF_027707845.1. Taxonomy (NCBI): domain Bacteria; kingdom Pseudomonadati; phylum Pseudomonadota; class Gammaproteobacteria; order Aeromonadales; family Aeromonadaceae; genus Aeromonas; species Aeromonas sp. QDB14. The sequence goes on from NZ_JAPCJD010000074.1 coordinate 17,621, forward strand.
GCAGCCCCAGACGCGCCTGCAGGAAGGCCAGCCAGGCCTCCACCTTGGCGGGCAGGTGGCGGCGCTTGGGATAGACGCACCAGATGCCGTGCTCGGGCAGGGCATGGTCTGGCAGGACGGGCACCAGCCGCCCGATGGCGAGATCCCGCGCCACGATGAAGTCCGGCATGTTGCCTATGCCAAGCCCCGCCAGCAGCGCGGTGTGGATGGCATCGCTGTTGTTGACCTCGAAATTGCCCCTGGGGGTGATGGCCACCTCTCCTTCGGGCCCGTGCAGCCGCCATTGGGTGCCGCCGCGAAACAGGGAGTAGAAGAGGCAGTTGTGGCGCTCGAGATCCGCCGGGGTGCGGGGCGTGCCGGCCTGCGCCAGGTAGGCGGGGGCGGCGCACAGGGTGCTGAGACAGGGGGCGAGGCGGCGGGCGACCAGGCTCGAATCCTCCAGCTCGCCGATGCGCACCGCCACGTCGAACCCCTCGGCCACCAGATCCTGCCGGGCGTCGCTCATCTCCAGCTGCAACTGCACCTCGGGGTGAAGGGCGAGAAACTCGGGGACAAGGGGGGCGATGTGGCGCCGGCCATAGACCATGGGCACCGTCACCCGCAGCAGGCCGCGGGGGGCCGATTGCAGGGCGCCGATGGCATCCTCCCCGTCGCTGGCCAGGCGCACTGCATGGCGCACCGTCTCGAAGTAGCGCTCCCCCGCCTCGGTGAGGGTGAGGGAACGGGTGGTGCGATAGAGGAGCTGGCAGCCGAGGGCCTGCTCAAGCTGGCTCACCTTCTTGCTCAGCACCGACTTGCTGAGGCCGAGCTGACGGGCGGCGCCGGAGAAGGTGCCCGACTCCACCACGGCGACGAAGGCCGGGAGCAGGGCGAAGGCTTCCTGGTTCATGTTGTTCTCGATATGGAAACAATGTTGTTCCGTGAGGGTAGATTATCCCCAAATCAAAAACAATTTACCCTGCTCGTCAGTTCAACCAAGGAGCAACCCCATGATCCCCCCGCTTGTTGACCGCGGCCCCGGCTGCCCCGCCCTCGGCCAGACACTTGGCCAGACCCTGGGCGCCCTGGCCGCCTTCGCTGCCGGCCTGCTGCTGGCGCTGATGATCGCCCAGAACGGCGCCCTGTCCCGTGCCACCGACCCCTGGTTCGCGAGCTGGCTGGCCCACGGGGTCGGCAGCCTGGTGGCCGGGCTCCTGTGGTGGCTCTCTCCAAGGCCCCCGACGCCGGAGGCGGCCCCACCCTGGGCCTGGCTCGGCGGTCTGCCGGGGGCGCTCACCGTGGTGCTGGCGGCCCTGTGCCTCAACTCACCCCTCGGCATGGCGGGCACCCTGGCCCTGCTGCTGCTCGGCCAGCTGCTGTTTGGTGCCCTGTGCGATGGCCTCGGCTGGCTCGGACTGGCTCGCCGCCGCCCCTCGGGAAAAGACGCGCTCGCCGCCCTGCTGGTGATGGCCGGCGCCCTGCTTATCGTGCTGCATTAGGAGAGACACCATGACCCTCTTGATCCTGCTGGGACTGCTGAACGGCGTGGCGGTGAGCCTGTCGCGCACCCTCAATGGCCGCCTCGCCAGCGCTCGGGGCGCCATGACGGCGTCCCTTGCCAACCACCTGCTCGGCTTCGGGCTGCTCGGCGCCCTGCTCATCCTCAAAGGGGCACCCTAGGAGCGGCTCGCCGGGCTCGATCCCTGGCTGCTGCTCGGCGGGGTGCTGGGGGCGCTGTTCGTCGCCATCAGCAGTTGGGCCATCGGCCGGATCGGCGCCCTGGCCTGCGCCCTGCTCATCGTCACGGGCCAGCTGGCGGGGGGCGCCCTGCTCGATGCCCTGGCCGGACGGCTGGCCGCGAGCGATCTGCTCGGCATCCTGCTGGTGCTGGCGGGGGCTGCGCTGCAACGCTGGCAGGGCGGCAAGTCGCGCTCCCGAGGGTGAGTGATGCTGTGATGGCCTGGGTAAACCGGCAGGGATGACAAGAGTGTCGCCCTGCCTGGATGCCAAAGGCGGCCTGCCAGCCGGATCAGGGCCCAGATGAAAAGGAAAAGTCGAAAGAAAGGGAGGGAAAGGAAGACAAAGGAAGGCAACAGAGAGCAAAGAAAGAGAGGCGCCTGTAACCCTGGGCCGCCCTCAACAGCAGAACACCGGCACAAGGCCGGTGTTCTGAACAGCATGGCGGCGGGCCCAGCGAGGCGCGCGGTCAGGGCCGCTTAGGCGTAGAAGGCCTCGACGGTGCCCTTGACGGTGATCAGCATGGGGTTGCCGTAGCGATCCTTGGCCTTGGGGGAGGGGATCTTCACCCAACCTTCGCTGATGCAGTACTCCTCGACATTGGTGCGCTCCTTGCCGTTCACGCGAATGCCGATCTCGTGCTCGAAGCACTCTGCCACATGGTGCGGGCTGCGCGGGTTGGCCGCCAGACGGTCGGGCAGTGCAGGTTTGTTGTCGCTCATTTTATTTACCTGAGAGTGATAAAAAGTGGGTCATTGTAGGCAATGCCCGTCATGGGCTCAAGGCTGGTGGCACGCAACTTCACCTTCACTTCACCGAGCGGGGATAAGGTAGGCTCATGTTTTCAGTTGGAGCTTCACCCTATGCCCACCATCGTCACTCACGCCGCCGCCCCCCTCTGCCTTGGACTCGGACTTGGCAGCCGGATTATCCCGCCCCGCCTGCTGCTGGCAGGGGTTGCCATCGCCATGCTGCCCGATGCCGATGTGCTCGCCTTTAAGCTGGGGGTCGCCTACGGCCATGTCTTTGGCCACCGCGGCTTTACCCACTCCCTGTTGTTCGCCTTTGCCCTGCCCACATTGGCCATGCTGTTTCATCGCCAATTTCGGGCCAGCGCCGCCACCGTCTGGTCGTTTCTGCTGGTCTCGCTACTTTCTCACAGCCTGCTCGATTCGCTGACCACCGGCGGCAAAGGGGTGGGCTGGCTCTGGCCGTGGCGTGATGAGCGCTTCTTTGCCCCCTGGCAGGTGATCCGGGTTGCCCCCTTCAAGCTGGAGGCCTATCTCACCGCCCGAGGTGAAGCGGTAATCCTCTCCGAGCTCTACTGGGTCTGGCTGCCGGGGGTTGCATTGATGCTGGTATTGGTGGGGTGGCGGGTGTGGGGAAGGGGGCGGTAGTGACGGGATTGGAATGAGTTGTTGGATATATCGTGGCTGAGCAAAAATCAAAACGTGGACATCCATCAGTTGTGTTCTTGTGATGCAATGTCCTGCTCAGAAAGATGGGCGACCAGATTTTTTTCTCTGATTGGCGTACCTGCCAGCGATATGATGGCGGCAGGATTCCTGAGTGGCCAGAAGGTGATCATGAACGAGTTCTTCGCCTATCTGAACTTTGCCAATATCAAGGTAGATCTGAGTGCCCACACCTAGGTCATCACCTTCGCCCTCTGTGGTTTTGCCAACGGCGTTTTTCAAGATAGTTGTCGCGCAAAGCTGTTTTAAGCAGCCTCTTTTTGCTCCGGCTCGGGTTTCTCGGGCC
>NZ_JAPCJD010000075.1:0-20050 GCF_027707845.1 Aeromonas sp. QDB14
TGGGGCATGCAGTCGTGGCAAGCCCTCCGATGCCATATCGGCTCTTGAAGCTGGCTGAGGGTCATGGGTAATCAGGATGAATAAAGGTCTGATCCGTACCTCAACAGGTAAGGCTGTGCCATCGCGGCGTACTGCTGTCAGTTCGATATGTTGATTGATGACATGGTGCTTACCGGTAGTCAGATAGCTTGCTAACCCTGTTCGATGAGCCTCACGCATTGAGACCGGGATGATCGTTTCATCCAGTGGACGGCCAATTGCTTCTTCACGACTCCAACCGAAGGTATGCTCTGCTTGTTGATTCCAGTCGCGGATCATGCCATGGTGATCAATGCATACGTAAGCATCGTTAGCGTTTTGGAGCACCATTTGCAGTTCAGCTTCGTGTCTACGTAACTCTTGCTCAAACTGAAGCTGCTGAGCGATAGAAGAGGATAGCATTTCATTGGCTAATTGTAGGTCTCTCGTTCTTGTCTCTACTCGGTTCTCTAATTCCTTATATAGCTCAGCCAAAGATGCTTCTGCTTCCTTCTGCTCCTGTACATTTTTGATAATTGAAATGAAGTACTCTAGCTCACCGTTTTTACTCAATTTCTTGGTGACTATTAGCTGTATCCAAACTGAACTTTTAGATTTGGTTATGAAACGTTTTTCCAGCTGATAGTGATCGATGTCATTATTAATTAATTGCTGTAACAGGAATAAGTCAGTATCTAAATGGTCTGGGTGGGTGATATCCTGAAATGTGAGCTTGAGGAGTTCATCTTGGCTGTAACCGACAATTTGGCATAACGCATCGTTGACACGTAGCCATCCGCCATCTGGTGCAACCATAGCAATACCTATGCCTGCACGTTCAAATATCGTCCTGAAACGCGCTTCGACATCCTCCATGGCCTGTATGGCTTGTTCGGAACGAGCATGACTCAACAGCATCGCTTCACGCATTTGCATCTCTTTGCTAACGAGTGCGGCAAGGTCAACTAGAATGCTTATCTCATCAGAACTCAATTGTCGAGGTTTGGAGTCGATAGCACATAATGTGCCTATTGAGAGCCCGCCGATACTACGTAAAGGCACACCGGCATAGAAGCGAATATTCGGATTCCCCGTTACGAGAGCATTACTCATGAAACGGGAGTCTTGCTTTGTGTCTGTCACGATCAGCGGTGTTGTTTGCGCTATGGCATGAGCACAAAAAGCAACTTCTCGCGGGGTTTCATTTGCATCAATACCTATCCGCGACTTGAACCACTGTCGGTCAGTGTCGACGAGTGAAACCAATGCAATCGGGACATCTAAAATACGTGCAACTAATCGGGTTATACGGTCGAAAACTTCCTCTGATGGGGTATCTAGGATGTTGAGAGCATGTAGCAGATTGAGCCGCTCTGCTTCATCTGGTGGAGTTGGATAAGTCGCCATGTTCGGTAGCTCCTGTTGCCTGCCGAAAAAGATAACCATAATAAATATCAGTGGTGGACTTGATGGGCAAATTTCTTTTTAAAATTAATGTCATAGGTCTCAATTGTTGAATTTTTTAATTCTCCCTCCTTCGAATGCAGTACTAGGTGGTCAGGCAATTTAGGTACCAGCTTTCACTGTTGTATAGGGGGAGGTGCGGTGTGATCAACCAGTGAGAAGCGATTGAGCAGACCAGGGAGACCCGTTCGGTGAGGTTGTGGCTGCTGGTGAGGAGCGTGAGATTAAACCGCGCCTTGGGCGGTTAAGCCGCAATGTCGGTATCTCACACTGCCGTGAGATACCGACATACCTAGCTGGCCTGAACCCACTCGCCCTCTTCGGGAAGCGGCAGCGGCTTGGATGGTACTGAACTGGTCAGGGCATCATGGATGCAGTTGGCTATTTTTTGGCTGGTCTGCTGCATCCGAGTGTTATGCAGGTGAGCATAACGCAGTGATGTCTGACTGCTCCGGTGGCCTAGTTGGGATTGCACATCAAACAGGGTGCCGCCGTTGGAGACAATCAGTGCTGCGACCGAATGACGACAGGTGTGCAAGCAAACCCCCTCCTTATCTATACCGGCTCGCGCCAGCATCCGCTGAAAACCCTTGGTGGGATTTTGCAATGGCTGCCCTTGCCGCTTGCCGGGAAACAGGTAGGGATTTCCCTCTGTCACCGGTAAATAGTTCAACAGCTCCACCGCCATATGGTTCAGGTGCAACACACGGCTATGGCCGTTCTTGGTGTGGGGAATGTATAGGGTCTTGTCCTCCTTGTTGTAGTGCTGCCATTTGGCCCTTGCCAGCTCGGCCCGGCGCAAGCCGGTGAGCAGCAACATCTTGACGTACTGACCGGTATAGAAACTCTCATGTTGATCAGCGGCCCGGAACAGGCGACGGATTTCATCTGGAGTGAAGTAGCGTTCGCGCCGATTGTTTTCTCGCAGCAATGACACCAAGGCTGCGGGATTCTCTTTAATCAGCCCGGCACGGGCGGCCCAGGTCATGATGGCCTTGAGCAATGCTAATACGCGATTGCAGGTGGCCGGAGTGAGGCGCTTGAGCAACATTTGTTGCATGTTCTGGATGCGGGTAACGGTGATCTCTTCCGGGATCAGATTGCCGAAGATTGGCCGTAGGTGATTACGGAAGCGATGTTCGTCCGTCTTCCAACTGCGATTTCGCGATTGCAGATAGGGGAGATAGTCCTCCTGAAACAAATTGCTCAGGGTCTTCTGGTTGCGCTTGTCTTCCTTGACCTGTTGCGGGTCAACGCCTTCGGCGATCTTGCGTTTGTAGTCGAGCGCCAGCTTGCGAGCCACGCTGACATCCAACGTGGGATAGTGCCCCAGGGCAATGGCCCGCTTGCGCCCATGTATCTGATAACGCAGCAGGAACTTGCGGCGACCTTCCCCTTTGCCAACCAGACAGCGCAGACCGGTCACTTCGGTATCGGAATACTCCGCTTCGGTACTGCGGGCGTCATCTGGGTTTGGTGGCAGTTCGGCAATCCGTCGGTTGGTAAATTTAAAGCGGGTGGGTGTTTCGTTCATGGTTCGCTCCTCAAAATGTGAGCTGGTGCAACAGGGCATAAGCCCCCTTCACAGTGGAAAGGAGGTCCAATCCCCGTCTCTGGCTTGGCGATCAAAATGGTCGTTGCTCATCGCGCCTTTGCCTGACTGGCCCGGCACGATGACAACGCGGGAAAGGTGAGTGAGCAGATGGCCGCCCCGGTCGCTACCCGGTCCGATCCCGTAAAAATGCTACCGAGCCCCGTGTCCGCCCCGCACGAACGGGGGGGAGCGGGGCTGGTTTTTCCCTTTGAGGGATTGAGCTTTTTCATCTCAACCCCGTAAACCCGCGAAATTTGCGGAAATAATGGGTGAGTTAATGAATAGGTCGGGTTGCCCCGCAATGTCACGGCGAGCCCCGTGTCCGCCCCGTGTGAGCGGGGGGAAACGGGGCTGGTTTTTCCCTTTGAGTGATTGGGCTTTTCCATCTCAACCCCGTGAACCCGCGAAATTTGCGGAAGTAATGGGGGGAGTGAATGAAGAGGTCGGGTTGCCCCGCACATTCACGGCGAGCCCCGTGCCCGCCCCGCACTAACGGAGGGAAACGGGGCGCGTTTTTCCCTTGGAGAGATTGGGTAAATCGACGCCAACCCCGTAACCCCGTGAAATTTGCGCAAGTAAGGGGGGGGGGAATTATCCAGTGGCTACCGTGATCGCATAGACACCCAGCGACAGGTAGGTAAGGAAATTGCCCTCCCATAATTCATAGAACTCACCCAGCTCAGACAACGGCACCACATGCGCATAGGCAACGAGCCCTTCCTGGCTTGAGAAGTCAAAATCGACCTCCTTGGCCAATTCGGCATAATCGCCCATGCCGACATAGGAAAAATCCGTGATATAGACCAAGGACCATAGATTTCCTTGCCGTTGCAGACGGATTTCCACCGGATGAAAGCCACCACTCTCCGGGCCATAATCCGGATCACGAAAGTTCATAGTGACGGCGCGGGCTTGCGGCCATGCGGGATGGTGCCCGTTCAGCAGGTCGGTCAGACATACGGCGAGCTGGCGTGAAACCGGCAGGGAGAGCCCCTGCCAGTTCAGTGCTATGTCACGGTTGCTCATGGTAGGGTCTCCTCACTGGCCGCCGGGTCTGCGGTTTCAACTTCACCCCCGGTCTCATCCATCTTGTCTGACAAACCGGCCTGGTCGTTGGCTGTTTCCAAAAACGGGGGCTCATTGCCTTTCTCGATGGTTTTCTCATCGGTCGTGTCATCTTGGCCCTTCTGCCCCTTGGCTTTTCCCTTGCGAGCCTGTTTATCCATATTGGCCGGTTCCTCCAACTGTGCTGACCAGTCGCACAGAGAGAGACCGACCCGGTGGAACGGTGAGTTGGGCTCGGCGGCGACCAGCAACTTTTCAGCCCGCAGGATGGCGGCGAGGAAACCGTGGTTATTGGCACTACCTCGAACAAACAGCGCCCTGAGCGCCACCGATTTGAATGGCGCATCCTTGAGGATATCCAGCAGTGCCAGGATGTCATCGAGCGATAACCAGTGCTTGCTGAACAGGCCGCCCGTGTCGTTGGCGGTAATGCGAAGGGCATAGCGACCTTCATCGTTCTTGCCCACGTCGTAGTGCAGCAAACCACTGGCCCGAGCGCTTATCTTCGGGGCCTTGGAGGATTTAATAACAGTCCAGACCGGAGCAGCAGAGGCTGCCGGTTGTGTGGCTTTAGCCATGATGAAATTCCTTATGAAGAGATTACTTGAAGAAGTCAGCCGCTTTGCTGCGATGACCTTGATGGATATGACTGCCTAACGAGGCAATGGCACCGCTGATGACCCCCAAGTCATCGGTGAGACCGACGCCGGGGATAAAGTCCGGTACGGCATCGACCGGACAGAGCAAATAGGCGAGTGCGCTGACCACGATGGTCTTGACCCACACAGGCGTCTGCTCGTCGGTCATCAATAGGTAGAGCAAGACGGCCTGCTCAATCAGCAGCTTCATGCCCTTGATATGCTTGAGCTTGGCGAGTAACGAGGAGCGGTTGATCTCGGTCATGCGGCCCACTCCCCATCCCGCTCCCCATCCCAATCTGACGCTAGCGCCAGACTGACCACACCATCGCAGATATCTAGGACCGGACCCGCGTTCCGGGCGGTGACGTTGAGCAACTTGAACACCGGATGGTCTTTATCGTGCAGCACCACTTGTGTGCCCTCCAGAGCGATCCAGCGCTCCGGTAACGGCAACCAGTAGACGGCCTGCTCGGCGCTGTCCGTGGTGAAGCTGCTGTCCCCCATGTCCCACACCTCCTCAAAGATGCCGTTGTCCAGGTCGTGGGTTGCCTGACCGGAGAAGCGAGCTATCGATAGCACCAACTGCCCTATCTGATTAGAGGGCAGTTGGTGCAAGGTGTAAGTGTTGGTGTGACTGAAGATGGCGACCAGTACCGGCAGACCGGGCATTGGCAACGATTCCGGTACATAACGACCGTGGATGCGGATAGCTTTGACCAGTTGATGATGGCGCAGCAGTGCCCGCGACAGGGTATCCAGATAATCCTGAGTCGCGTTTTTGCCTTCGCCAATGGCATCGAATAATGAAAGTTCAGACATGGATATCTCTCCTTTGAATTTAAATAACCGAAATGGTTATTAGATATCAAAGAATTTATATATGTTTAAGCTTGCGGGTTATTCGGTGGCAGGCATGTTTTAAATATTGATATTGTATACCCCCATGAGGTTATTCGCGCGCGCGAGTAAATGAGTGAAGATTAATATTCAAGAATGCCTATTTACTTTTTTAGCTGGAACCGTAGATTATAACTGACGATGACAGCATGAGAACTGTGTTGATAGGTAGGTGAATATATTTTTGAACAGACATGGGAAACCACTACTCATATTTTAAAAGGAGACAATCATGTTCAAAATAACAAACCTGTTCATCAATCCAATGGATGCCTACCAGATCAATGAAATCGTAAGTCGTGATCATCGTGAAATGTTCGATTTGAATTCATTTGAGGAGAGGATTTATCGTGCTTTGAGATCTATATTTGGTGCTGAGTTGGATGATGTCTTTATTGGAGAGCGATTCTACGCATACAAACTCAAACGGCGGCTGGCAACTCGCAAGGAGAAGGTTAAGTTGGGGCGACTGATTGTGCGCATAATCCCAGAGCTAATCCCTGCCATCAAGAGCTACCCACAGCGGTACCCTGAAGAGTTAAGAACCTGTCGGAAGTTGTTCCAATGCGTAAAAGCGAAGAAACGGCTAGCTAAAGTTTCTCTACAGATATCTTGAATAAGTAACCCCTAGAGCTCAACGCTAGGGGTTACAATCACTATAGTCAACAGTGGATGCAGGATGAATTATCTTTGTGAGCGACCTAGCTTTTTTTATGAATTTTTATTTCTTCATTTGGATGTGAGAGTTATATTGGTTGATACGTTTTATCTTCGAGTGTTGAAGTATGAAGGTTGGGACTTTTAGGCGACAAGTCAACGTTTCAAAAGAGTATTTAGATCTAGCCCGTTCGGATGAGATTGCAGCAGAGAAGCTATCGCAGGTTGATTGCTATAGACAGGCATGCTATTTCATTATCCAGTCTATGGAGAAGTATATAAGAGCAAAAATATTTAGTTTGGTAAACGCAGACGTCAAATATTTTAGAGATGAGAACAGAAATCATTCCTTAGATTCTGCAATAGATTTTCTCATTAAAGTTATAAGTTCAGATCCTATAATTCAACAGCAAGTGTCTAAACAGTTGGCTGAGTATGTGTTGGTTGATACAAAGTACAACTACCTTCATAATAACCTCAGATATCCAGCTTATTTTCCAAAGTATGATTCATATTCTATGCTTGATGTCGGCAGAGAGGACTATCACATATTATTTAATCGACTTTCATCATTAAAGCATTTCCTGAATGACATCAATAAACTGTCATAGGGGGAATGTGCCCAATAGTTAACTCATTTTAAGGATATGATGTATGTAGGGAGCTGGGGTCGCTTCAGACTCGATGTATGATCGATGTCGGTTCGTTCGATATGGATACTTGCAATGGAACGAAAGTTCTATAGAATCATGTCTATTGTGAGGAGATATGCATGAACCGTGACAAGGAGTATCTCACCAAACTACAGGACTACTATGCGAAGCATCGCATCCTGCCATCCTTCTCTGGGATGGGGACATTGGTTGGGATGAAATCGAAATCTGCTGTCTCCGCCATGGTAGGACGGCTGATGGAGTTAGGTTATCTCGCCTACGCCCCAGATCGCCGCATTCAACCGGGTAAACGCTTCTTTGAGCGCGATATAGCAGATACCATTCAGGCCGGTTTTCCACGTCCAGCCAACGACTCATTGGTCGAAACCTACTCGATTGATGATTATCTGATAGATACTCCTTCGCGAACAGTGATGTTGACTGTTGACGGCGAGTCGATGATCGAGGCTGGGCTGATGTCAGGCGATACCGTGATCGTAAAGAAAGGTGCTCCCGCCAAACTGGGGGATATCGTAGTTGCTATTGTCGACAACGAGTTCACTGTAAAGTACTTGGAACAAGACAAGGTGGGTTTTTATCTGCGGCCTGGTAACGAGGCGTTCCCACTAATTCGACCCCATGACCATTTGGAGATATTTGGTCTTGTGGTCGGTGCTTTCAGAAAGTATGCGTAAGTTTTTATGGTTCGCGAACAGGTTAAGCCTAGCTGAGCAGATACAGTTCGCGATGACAATAGATATCTAAATGGAATATTAATTATGACGAACCAGCAGTCAGTAGTAGGCTCGCCGCCTGATAAAAGCGCCCCAAATTCGACAGAGCTAAGTAGCCATTACGACAGCCTACCTCGATCTGCTCTAATCCGGCTTTTACAAGCACACGATGCAGCTAATGTTGAGGCTGGGCGTCATGGGATCGTGATGAACTACACAGGGCGAACTGCTCCGTGGCAGATCATCCGCCAGGTAAAGCCGAAATTGCATCGCATAGTCAAAAAATATTCTGTCGAAGACGAAAGTGCACTGGCCCAAAATGAGATTTGGGATGGCGAAAATCTGTCAACAATGGTAACGCTATATAAACATCGGGGACAAGTCGATCTTATCGTAACAGACCCACCCTACAATACGGGAGAGGATTTCCGCTATAACGATAAGTGGGACAAAGATCCCAACGACCCCGATCTTGGTGAGCTAGTTCCAAAGGATGATGGCTCTCGTCATAGCAAATGGCTAAAATTTATGACGCCTCGCCTCTGGATGATGCGAGAAATGTTAAAGCCAAACGGCGTCATTGCGATTTGTATCGACCATCGCGAGTTATATCGCCTTGGTATGCTGATGGATGAGATTTTCAAAGAAGAAAACCGCATTGGCATTATCAATTGGCAAAAATCTTACGCCCCTAAATCCGACTCAAAACATATTTCCACAGCCACTGAATATGTACTTATCTATGCTAAAGAGGCTGATCGTTCTAAGACTAACCTTGAAGAACGAACAGAGGCAATGGATTCAATTTATGGGAATCCGGACGGTGATCCAGAAGGTCTGTGGGATAGTAAAAAAACAGGAGGAAACCCGACTGCTTCCAGTGGTGATGCAAAATCTGCCTATGGAATTCAATCACCATTTACGGGAGAGATGCACTATCCTGGCTCAAATTATTGGCGCTCAGCTAAAGCATCAATGAAAGCTTGGCTCGAAGAGTGGGGATCTGAATACGAAGAAAAAATCATTGATGATAATGTTGTTTTCATAAACAAAGTAGGAAAGCAAACCCGTGTAAAAGCGTTAGTTTTAAAAGGGTGCAAATTCCTTAATGGCCAACCAATAAATAGCGACGATTTACTCCAAAAAGCTAGGTTTACTGCGCAAAAAATATATGAGCGAGGACAATGGCCAAAACTCTTTTTCACAAAAAAGGGAGATGGCGCACCCCGATTAAAAACCTACCTAAAGGATGTTAAGAAAGGAAAGGTTCCACTCTCATGGTGGGCGAGCGAAGATTATGATTCGCCTTTCGAAATTGGTAGCTCATCATGGGCTTATACAGAATCTGGTCATAGTCAGTCAGGAATCAAAGAACTTACCGCGGTTGTTGGGCAGAATCATGGTTTCCAAACTGTTAAGCCGTTGCGTCTGATCAAGAAAATTATTCAACTGTGGTGCAAACCAAATGGATTAGTTTTAGATCCATTTGCTGGTTCAGGAACTACTGGACATGCCGTATTGGAATTGAATGCAGAGACAGGGGCGGAACGGAACTTCATCCTTATAGAGCAAGGAAACACCGAGAAGGGCGATCACTATGCATCATCTCTTACGGCTGATAGAGTCAAGCGTGTGATCACAGGCCAATGGGCAAGTGGACCCACCAAGCCTATTGTCAGCGGATTTCGTTTCATTGAATTGAGACGAGAGAAAATTGATGCCGAAGCTGTCAATACCCTTGCTCGTGAGGAAATGATAGATCTACTCCTGACTAGTTATTGGGATAGGGCTGAAAAAGCAAAGTCCTATCTCCGTCGGCTCCCTGCTGGGTCATATAAGCATCTCTTTGCAGTTAATTCACGCAATGAGGGCTTTTTCCTGATTTGGGAAACGCCAGATAAGCCGTCTCTCCTCGACAAAACGGCGTTTCGCGAGATCGCAGAGGAAGCAAAACAAGCTGGGCTGGTTCTGCGTTATCACGTTTATGCATCGATGGCTCCGTATACCGGCAGTAGTATCGAGTTCTACAAAATCCCCGACAGGGTTCTTGAGCACATCGGATTCAATCCTCGTCAGGATTCATACAACAACGAGGGAGCGAGTGATGCCTGATTTCGAGTTAAAGGTATTCCAATCTGACGCAGCAAAGACTATTACCGACCGCTATGCGTTTTTTGCTGCTCATCCTTACAGGCCGCGAAAGGGAACCAAGCCCCGTCCTTTTTTTCAAGCACTCTCTGCCCTGACAGGGGCAGGTAAGACCCCGGTACTCGCCCAAGCGGTGTCGCTTATGCGGACTCATTTCGCATGTGAGCCGATTGTTTTCTGGATGTCAAAGGCGAAGTCGGTCGTTGCACAAACCTATGCCAATTTTTGTCCCGGCGGAAAATATGCCGAGATCGTAGACGGTTTTTCGGTTATCGGTATCGGCCAGCTTACTCCTGCACACATTGAGGATGGATCGACGCCACTTATGATCTTAGCGACCACAGGTCTGTTCAATAACCGTGACCAATCTGAGGGTAGCCTCAACATATATAAGAAAGACGCGGACCTTTTCGGTGATAGCTCTCCATGGGAACGACTTATAGCCAGAGAATCTAGCGGCCTACGTCGTCCACTGATCATCGTTTATGACGAGGGACATAACCTTTCAGAGCAACAGTCAGAGATCCTTGCGGAATTAGAGCCTGACGCATACATGCTCGCTAGCGCGACCTTAAAGCTGCCTGCAAACTTTAACAAGGCAGTAATCCAGCCCATCAGACTGTGGGTGGATGAGGCCGCGGATGACGGTAATGCATTTTTAAACCTTGGGGCTGTTGATGACGATGGCGCTCCAGATGCACAACGCTTTGTCACAACCGCGGTTGATAGCGCAAAAGTAGTTGCAGCGGAACTAGTCAAGAGGGCTATTCAGTTCGATGGGACAACAGCGCCCATGGAAAAATGCTTAGATGACCTCCACAAACGTCTGGGGATCATTGAAGACGAGATTAAGTCACGAAGCCTCAGCTTTAAACCGAAGGCTATATACGTATGCAAAACTAACATTACAGACGATGGTGAGAAGGATGACCATACAAAGCCCTTTGAGCACCGTAAAGCCCCCCCCATCCGTATTTGGAGGTATCTTGTAGAGGAAAAAGGCATCGATCCAAAAGATATTGCCATCTACGCCAACCTATCATTCGCTGACGGGAACAAGCCCGATGCGGTCAATCTCTTTTCCAAGGGCGAGAATGATTTCGACGATTTCCGAGCCGGAGATTACAAGCACATCATTTTTAATCTATCGCTACAAGAGGGCTGGGATGACCCTGCGTGTTATCTTGCCTACATCGATAAGAGTATGGGCTCTTCAATTCAAGTGGAGCAAATTATTGGACGCGTCCTGCGACAGTACAATGCAAAACACTATGATTCACCTCTGCTTAACGCTGCCCACTTTTTCCTTCGTGTAGATAGCCAAAGCGTTTTCGCCGATGCGATTGGCGCTGTCAAAGATAAACTCAGAGCAGAGGGCGCTCCAATTGAGATAACTGATAATTTCGGTGGTGGAGCCGGAGGCGCGGAGGACCTGACCCCGAAGGATGGATTGGATGTAGTCATCCATCAGGTGCATGTCGATGCTTCGGAAGCATGCATGCAGATCGCTGAAATAGTTGCTGACTTTCCTGTGTTTGCTGAGGGGGGCGCGGACACTTTGGGGCTAGCACACACGGCATCCCAAATCATTGAGCTTGACGGCTTGGCTAAGGAGGGTGGGAGCGCAGAGTGGAAGGCTGATGGACATACCAATCCAGTACGGCTCCGCTGGCTAGTAAACACGGCAATTCGAGCACGCTCCAATCGAGCTTTGGCTGTGACCGATCTCAATGACCCGAAATTCGATGTCAGGGTGCAAATACAAAGCCCAGCAGAACGCTACGCAACCAAGCTTGCAGCAGAAATCGTCTCAACCTACTACTCCTATTCTGAACTTGCGTATGAGACCGAGGCCCCATTCCGGTTTGGGGTGGTTCGTACCGCTAAGAATGCGACTACATTTCAAAACGCCCTCTATGAGAAATATGCTGGTATGAATAAGTTAGAGGGGCCATTCGCGTCGGCTCTCGATGAGTCAGGTTATGTTTGGCATCGTAATCCGAGCAGTGGAGGTTTCCATATACCGCTGCTTTCCGAAGGTGATACAGCCTCCTTCTACCCTGATTTCATCGTATGGAAAGAGGATCTCATCTATTGTCTGGATACTAAAGGTGGACACCTTTTGACCGATGCAGTAGCTCGTAAACTCTTTGATATCCAGGAGGATGGGAAAACAAGGTTGCTCGTTCGTTTTATTACTGAGGGAAAGCAGACAGCATTACGCGGTAAGGCAATAAAAGGGGGGTACACAGTCTGGAAAATGAAATCCGGCACTCCGACACCAATCCACGTAGCCGATCTTGATAAGGCTGTGAAGGAATGTCTTAAATGAGCAACGTTTATAGCTACAAGTAATTTGATGGGAAAAGGAGACTACATACATTTTTCATCATTTTCCTCAAAGGTAACTGCTACATCCAATTAAAAGAGGGAGGCATAATGCCTCCCTCAGTCAGACCTGAATAATCGTCGGTTTAGAACATGCACATTGACCAATATCACTACTCTAACGGCATCACCTTGATCTGCCCAAAACAACGTCGCATATGAGCCGAATCGAACGCACATTCGGCTCATATGGCGAGCCGATAGTAGCGGGGATCCGGCTCACGACACAACCAGTATCACATAAGCGGTATCACACAAGAGTTGGCTGGGAGGGAAGGCGTTGTTCGTGGAAAGCGGAGGTCATTGCAGGGGAGGGGGCATGCGCATTTTGTCATCTGTTGTCAGATGAAGCAGCGGAGCAGAGGGGCGGGGATTATGAATCCCGAGCTCGGTGAGCAACCTTGCCAGAGATTGACCAGACGCACAAAACAAAAAGGCCTCGCATTGTAAGCGAAGCCTTGTGGGGTGTGCTGTCCAGAGCGGTGGTATGGAAACTGTCATGAGGATTTTCAATCCCCTGCTCTACCGACTGAGCTATCTGGGCAACGGTGCGCATTAAACCCTTTCTGGACTGAGGTGTCAACCACAGGCCGCAGATTGATGTACCGTTCGCTCGATATCCGAGCAATCTTCCCGTGATTGGACCGGTTTCCCGGTTTTAACCATGAAAAGAGGGGCGCCTGCGGGGCAGGGTGGGCCGACGGCCAACAGAACATCATGAAGGGGGCGAGCTGCCTGACGTGCCGAGGGCTGCCCGCTGGCGCCAAGCCGGGAGAGGCGCCAGTTATCTTGGCCCATCGATTGAGCCTGCCGCGCTCTGCGGGTATGCTTTGCCGCACTCATCCCCTGGCCATGGTCCGGGCCGACGCGGCTGGCAGGGGTGACATCCATCCAACACCGCCTGGGGTTTATATGAATACCAATATGCAAGAGTGGCGCGAAGAGACCGCCGCCATCGTCAACGAGCTGCTGGCCGATGGCAGCAACCCGGATCTGGATTACGAGATTGAGCACCACTTTGCCTGCCAGAAGTTCGATCTGCTGGAGAAGGCGGCGGTCGATCTGTTCAAGGCCGGTTTCGAAGTGACCGACGCCGAGGAGATGGAGCTGGACGACGGCGCCACCATCTTCTGTTTCGACGCCATGGTGGAGTGCAAGCTGGACATCGACACCATCGTCGCCGACATCGAGAAGATGCTGCCCATCCTCGAGAAATACGGGGTGGACTACGACGGCTGGGGCACCTACTTCCAGGAGTAAGTGCGCCAGATCACGTACGCTTTGCAAAAACAACAAGGCCACCCTCGGGTGGCCTTGTTGTTGCTGGCTTACTGCTCCGGCAGCTGGTAGCTGCGGGCAAACTCGGCCGGTGGGAGGGGGCGGCTGAACAGATAGCCTTGCAGCCGATCGCAACCGACCTGCACCAGCCAGGCCTGCTGCTCCGGTGTCTCCACCCCTTCGGCGGTGATCTTGATGCCAAGCTCATGGCCCAACCCGATGACGGAACGCACGATGGCGGTGGTGGCCTGGTTGGTGGCCAGCCCCTGGGTGAAGCTTTTGTCGAGCTTGAGGGTCGCCACTTGCAGCCTGGGAAGATAGGCGAGGGAGCAGTAGCCGGTGCCGAAGTCGTCGATGGCGAGCTGGAAGCCCGCCTCGATGAGGCTGGCCAGGTTGCTCTCTATCTCGTCGGCATTCTTCATCAGCACCCCTTCGGTGATCTCCAGCTCCAGTTGCCAGGGGGCGAGCCCGTGGCGCGCGATGCAGTGGAAGATCTGCGGGCAGAGCTCGGGATCGCGGAACTGCAGGGGTGAGAGGTTGATGGAAAGCACCAGATCCGGGGCCGCCACCTGCCAGCGGGCAAGCTGGGCACAGCCGAGCTCCAGCATCAGCTGGCCGAGCTGGCCGATGAGCCCCAGCTCCTCCGCCAGCGGGATGAACTCATCGGGGGAGATCATGCCGAATTCGGGATGGGGCCAGCGGCAGAGCAGCTCAGCCCCGTGCAGCCGGTTGCTGTGGGTACAGATGATGGGCTGGTAGACGGCGGTCAGTTCGGCGGACTTGATGGCGAGTGGCAACTGGGCGGCGATGAGCTGGCGGCGTTTGAGCTTGGCATCGAGTGCGGGGTCGAACAGGGTGCAGTGCTGCTGCTGGCGCTTGCCCTGGGCCAGAGCGGCCTCGGCGTGGCTCAGCAGACGCTCGGCATCCTTGGCCTTGCCATGGGCGATGCCGAGGAACACCGGGATCTGGATCCTGTGTTCTTCCACCTGATAGGGCGTCATCAGCTCCTGCTGCAGGTTGCGGCTCCACGCATCCAGAGAGAGGGGGAGCTCGGGCAGCAGCAGGGCGAAGTCATCCGCCGCGACCCGGCAGAGCAGGGACTGGGGCGGCGCCAGTCGTTGCAGGCGACGGGCCACCTGGCTCAGCAGGCGGTCGGCGACCCGTATGCCGAAGCGATCGTTGATCTCGCGAAAATGTTGCAGATCCACTAGCAGCAGGCTGGCCTTGCGGGCGCCCAGATGACGGCTGGTCTGGAGGAAGTGGGAGAGCTTGAGCAGGCCGGTCAGGCTGTCGTAGTGCTGCTCCTGCTGCAACTGGGCCTGGGTGGTGCGCAGCCCGGTGATGTCGCGGCTAAGGGTCAGAATGCCGAGGGAGTTGCCCTCGTCATCCGGCACCTCGACCCGGGTGACCTCCAGATGGCGGCCTCTGCCCTGGGCATCCACCACGCAATACTCCCCCTGACCCAGGGTTTGTTCGACGGGCAGCCGGGGCGGGACGCGCCGACCCAGAGCCTCGCTTGCCACCAGCCCCATGAAGTCGAGAAAGGCCTGGTTGCAGTCGATGAGCACGCCCTGGTGATCCTCGAGACGGATGAGGTCGGGAATGGCATCCAGCAGGCGGCGTTGCAGCAACTGCTGCTGGCGGAAGGTTTGCTCCAGCTCCTTGCGCTGATCGATGGCGCTGACCATGGCAAACAGCGCGATGGGATCGCCGTGCTCGTCATACAGGGGAACCTTGTTGATCTCCATCCAGCTGGCGCCTTCGCCGCTGTGGCAATGGAGCTGCTGGTGCAGCAGGGGTTTGCCGTCGGCCAGCAGGCGGTCATCTTCCTCCCGGAATACATCCCCCCAGGGCATCTCGGCATCGCTCTTGCCAATGAGTTCGCTCGGGTCTTGCAGGCCGGCTTCTCTGGCGAATGCCTTGTTGGCAAACAGGTACCTTCCGTGCTTGTCCCGGCAGAAGATATTCATGGGTAACTGGTCGATGATCTGCTGCAGCAGCGCCAGGGAGAGCGAAGAAGTCACGAGAGCACTCACGGGGGAGACTTCGAGCAAATCTATGATAACAGGTGGGTTTTGTAAAGCCTGGGTTAAGAGTACGCCATTTGTGCGGATCCCTGCTGACAGCCTGTGTCGCGATCGCCATAATAGCCGCCGGTCGGCCTATGGCCTTATGGATGAGAGAAGCAGCATGAAGAAGATAATGGGGGGCGCCCTGGCCCTGTTGATGGTGGGTTGTGCGAGCGACAACAACGGCGGCGAGCAGTATCGCTATACCCCGCCGGTTGCCAAGGCAACCAACAACACCCAGGAGATGGCGATCCCGGTGGATCTGGTGTGGGCCCGTGCCGAGAAGTGGTTCGGCGATCACGGCCTGAACATCGAGAACAGCCAGCGTGGTGCCGGTCTGATGACCGCCAACGTGGAAAACTCGGCCGATGGTCTGGAGTGGCTGGATTGCGGCACCATGGGGTCCAAGGTGGCGCTGGGCAACCCCAACCTGCAGATCAACCTGATCATCACCCAGAGCGGCAACAACAGCGTCGCCACCGTGAATGTCAAGGGCAATACCCAGCTCTACTTCGTCGAGTCCTCCGGCGAGCGAGTGCTGGCTCCCTCCATCACCCCGGTGTGCGTCTCCCGCGGCAGCCTGGAACAGAGCCTGTTCTCCACCCTCGGCAACTGATCCTGCCGGGTATCATGAAAAACCCCGTTGCGTGCAACGGGGTTTTTTATGCCTGCTCTGCGCCCATCAGGGCGTGAGGGGAGGGATGCCAGAGGATCAGGGGATCAGATCGCCGTGATAGAGCACATGGTCGCCGGACTTGAGCACATAGCCCTTCCAGGGGAAGAGCTGATAGTTGCCGCCTTGCCAGGACTAGTTGCCCTCTTCGCCCTGGCGGATCAGCCGAATTGGCTCGCCCTCTGGCAGGGTCAGCTCGGCCTGACTCTGATCGGCATTGAACAGCACGAAGGCGCTGACGGTCTGACCGGCATCGGTCGGATTGAGGCGAATGCCCTGCTCGAACAGCCGCACGCACTGGCCTGCCAGCGCCGACCACTGATAGCCCGCGCTGCCGATGCAGCCATGTTCGTCGCGATCTGCACCGACCAGGGGCTCCCTCGGTGTCGTGTTGCAGGCGGCCAGCAGCAGGGAGGCGGCCATCAGGGTCAGGGTGCGCATGGTTACTCCTTGGCGTCCCTCTCGATGACGATGTTGGAGAAGCCCAGCTCCTTGAAGTAGTTCTCCCGGTAATCCTTCACGCTCTTCTTGTCGCGGCGGCACACCTGGGCCAGCTGCTCTTCCATGGCGTGGAAGCGGGTCAGATCGATCCCCTCGGCGGCGGCAACGGCATCGTAGATGCTGTTGAACTTGTCGTTGGCGTAGCCAATCTCCCTGGCCTGCTTCTTGTAGGTGTAGGTAATCTTGAACGCCATGGCGTCACTCCTTCTCTTTGGCCTGCTTGCGCTGGACGTACAGATAGAGGCTTTCGACCTTCTCTCTGGCCCAGGGGGTCTTGCGCAAGAACTTCAGGCTGGACTTGATGCTGGGATTATCGGTGAAGCAGCGGATATTGATCTGCTGCCCCAGCGCTTCCCAGCCATAGTGCGCGACCAGAGCAGTGACGATGGCTTCCAGGGTCAGCCCGTGCAGCGGGTTGTTCTTCTGGGAAGCGGGTTGAGCGCTCATGCCTGCGCCGCCAGGGTGGCAAAGGGCTGACCCATGCGGGTGGTGACCCCATTGGCCAGGTGCGGCTCGAAACCGGCCAGCATGCCCGGGCCAAACAGGCAGACGACTGTGCTGCCCAGCTTGAACAGGCCCATCTCGGCCCCCTTTTGCAGGGTGATGGCTTCATCGCCGGTGTAGTCCCAGCGCACCACCTTCTTCTCTTTGGTCGGCGCTATGTTGCCGGCCCAGATGGTTTCGATGCTCGCGACGATAGTGGCACCGACCAGCACCAGGGCCATGGGGCCGTGGGGGGTTCGGAAGGTGGCCACCACCCGCTCGTTGCGGGCAAACAGGTTGGGCACGTTCTCGGCGGTGAGGGGGTTGACGGAGAAGAGATCCCCCGGCACGAACACCATGCTCTCCAGCACGCCGTCCAGCGGCATGTGGATGCGGTGGTAATCCTTGGGTGCCAGATAGATGGTAGCGAAGTCGCCATCCTTGAACGGGGCCACCAGATCCTCATAGCCCCCCAGCAGCTCGCGGGCGCTGTAGTCGTGGCCCTTGGCCTGGATGATGCGACCTTGGCTGATGGGCCCGAGCTGGCTGACGGTGCCATCCACCGGCAGGGCCAGGGTCATGGCGTCTTCCACCACGGGGCGGATGCCGGGCTTGAGCTCGCGGGTGAAGAATTCGTTGAAGCTCTTGTAGTGGGCAGGACTCTCGTGCAGCGCCTCGCTCATGTCGACCTGGTACTGCTTGATAAAGGCCTCGATCACCCTGGTGGTGAGGTTGCCCGCTTCGGCGGCGGCAAGTTTGCCCACCAGGCGGGAGAGGGCGTGTTTGGGCAGGCAGTATTGACCGGCAATTTTCAGGTTGTCAGTGATGCTCATGATCTTCATCTGGGAATGAGTTGAACGGGTCACAGCCGCGCCTGTTGGCGACCGTGGCGGGCTTCCTGCATGGTTTCCAGGATGCGGTGGTAGTTGTGGAAGCGATCGGCGCTGATGGCGCCCGCTTCGACCGCGGCGCGCAGGGCGCAGCCGGGATCATCCTTGTGGGTGCAGTCGCGGAACTTGCAGCCACCCAGGTAGTCGCGAAACTCGACGAAGCACCAGGTGATGCGGTCGGCTTCCAGGTGCCAGAGGGCGAACTCGCGGATCCCGGGGGAGTCGATGAGATCGCCGCCGCTCGGGAAGTGGTAGAGCCGCGCCGTGGTGGTGGTGTGCTGGCCGAGCCCCGAGTTCTCGGAGATCTCGCCGGTGAGCACGTCCAGCCCCGGCATCAGGGCGTTGGTGAGGGACGACTTGCCCACCCCGGACTGGCCCACGAAGATGCTGATCTTGTCGGTGAGCGCCGCCTTGAGGGCGTCGATGCCCTCACCGCTCTCGCAGCTCACCAGCAGCACCTCGTAACCGAGCTTGCGGTAGGTCTCGAGCTGGTGCTCGATACGGGCGCGGGCCGCGTCATCGAGCATGTCGACCTTGTTCAGCACGATGAGGGGCGCTATCTCCACATCTTCTGCCGCCACCAGGTAGCGGTCGACGATGTTGGTGGAGAACTCGGGCATCACCGCCGAGACGATGATGATCTGGTCGATGTTGGCGGCGATGGGTTTGACCCCGTCGTAGAAGTCCGGCCGGGTCAGCACCGAGTGGCGCGGGTGCACCGCCTCGATGACGCCGGCAGTCGCGGCATTGAGGCCGGGGCGCCACACCACCTTGTCGCCGCACACCAGGCTGCTGATGCTGCTGCGCCGCAGGTTGCTGCGGTGGATGGCACCATCGCTTGCCTCGACATCCGCATGCTGGCCGAAACGGCTGATCACCACCCCTTCGATGGCGGGGCCGAACAGGGTGTCATCTACCACTGTGGTGTGCTCTTTTTGCAGCCGCCGCTCGCGGTTGGCCTGGACGCGCCTTTGTTGACCCAGATTGAGTTTTGCTTTCTTTGCCACGGGGTTTGCCAGTTTATGAACAGATTCAAAGCCAGTATGATACATGCAAATTGGCAAAATTCCGCCATTCCTCCCAATAGAGAGAGCAATCATGACAGTCAGCGCGCAGAACCTGGTATGGATCGACATGGAGATGACGGGTCTGGACCCCGAAGAGAACGTGGTACTGGAGATCGCCACCATCGTCACCGACAAGGACCTGAACGTGCTGGCCGAAGGGCCGGTCATCGCCATCCACCAGAGCGAGGAAGAGCTGGGCAAGATGGATGACTGGAACGTCAACACCCACACCAAGAGCGGGCTGGTGGCCCGGGTCAAGGCGAGTCAATACGACGAGGCCAAGGCCGTTGCCGAGACCCTCGCCTTCATTCGCCAGTGGGTGCCGGAGCGCACCAGCCCCCTGTGCGGCAACAGCATCGGCCAGGATCGCCGCTTCATGGTCAAGCACATGAGCGATCTGGAAGCCTTCTTCCATTACCGCAACGTGGACGTCAGCACCATCAAGGAGCTGGTCCGTCGCTGGCAGCCTGAACTGCTGGATCAGTTCAAGAAGAGCGGCTCCCACCAGGCGCTGGACGACATCCGCGAATCCATCGCCGAACTGCAGTTCTACCGCACCCACGTCTTCAAAATCTGAGTGGCTGGCAAGGGTTTGCCGTCGTTCGGTTGCTAAAATCAGCAGTTCGGCCAGCTTTTGAGCGAACGGCTGCAACCAGACAAAAAAGCCCTTGCAATTGGAATGTCTGCTCTTATAATTCGGCTCCCGTACAGTAGCGCAAGCAACCAAATGCTGTACGGTCTGTTTTCAGGTTTTGCGGGAATAGCTCAGTTGGTAGAGCACGACCTTGCCAAGGTCGGGGTCGCGAGTTCGAGTCTCGTTTCCCGCTCCA
>NZ_JAPCJD010000076.1:0-20038 GCF_027707845.1 Aeromonas sp. QDB14
GGGGCATGCAGTCGTGGCAAGCCCTCCGATGCCATATCGGCTCTTGAAGCTGGCTGAGGGTCATGGGTAATCAGGTAAATAAATCAGCAGCCTTTATTTGTCGTAACTGTGTGGGGCGTCTAGCAGTAGCCTGCAATAAACTCACATATGCATAGCATTGAAATGAGATATAGTTATTCCTGAATAAGCGAATAAGTTCATGATTTAATGCAAGTACCTCATTGCTAGTAAAGGCACCTGTTTCAGGGCAACGATTAGCGACAGACACTCCTTTCTTGTTTCCTGATAGAGTTAGTATTTCGAGTGTTTTCACCATCTCTGTTGTTACACCATAATATCCATATTCATTCCAGCTAATAAGAAAACCACGGAGTGCACCTAAGTACCATTCATTGTTTTTATCAAGCATCGCTCGCCAATTGAGCAATACATCCTCATCTAGATTTTTGAATTTAGTGTCTCGCAATAGTCGTTGAAAGCGTAGATACATATTTGATGTATGGTGTGCTGATTGTTCTTCAGCATAGGTTGCTAGTGTTTTTTTAAATCCATCCAGCAGTTTTGGTTCCATAGATAAAACATCCGGCATGAATGCAATGCTGACATCTTTATTCAACATCCAGTATTCTGAGTGAAAGTCAAAGCTGTATCCATCTTTTGATACTAATTTTTTTGAGCTGAATGTTGATGGGAGATCGTCATTTTCTTCCTCAATGTAATCATATTTATTCATTCATATCCTCTATTTTTTTGAGATTCAATAATTAGTCTCTGTAATTCTTCTTGCTCTTCAAGCACTAGCTTGTTTGTCTTATTGCGAATATGGCGTTCAACATATGGTTTGGCAGAGCTCTCTGATGTGTGCCCCATTTGATACATTCGGCTTTTTGCTTCTTCACTAGATGAAATAAAATTACGGTTACTGTTTGGGTCTTTAGATAGATCATTGTTTTTGTCAATTATTTCGGAGAACCACTGGTTCCAGTTATGCCTAAAATAATGTGGGTGGATCGATTTGAACCGCTCATCCACAGATTTCATTGTTGGCACGATGATACTGTCAAATGTGCTGGTCGATATTGGCTGTCCTTGAGTTTTCCCCTTCCTATGTGTAACAAACAAGTATGGATGCTTGTTCGCGTTCGGAGTCTTTGCCCGTATGTTTATGATGTAGTCATCAATGAGTGCCGCAGTTTCATCTCTAATTCGCAACATTCTTTCTTTCGTCTTTGCTACAGGCTGATTTTTGCGAGGATCATATATGTCATCATGGTGGCGTTTTACCCATATGAATTTTTGGGGGCCGTGAAGCATTAGAAAGTTCGATTCAATAGATAGTGAGAGTAACTCACCTCTTCGTATGCCTAGTTCTTTTAAAAGTAAAAACATAAGATGATTTCGCTTTTTTGTCGAAGCGTGTTTGAACGGATTTTTTGGGTGGTCAAATTGTGCCACAGCCATAAATTCCTCAATTAATCCATCTGGCAAGTCTTTACCATCTAGTTTATCTAAAACATTCTTACCTTTGCCTTTAGGGCGAACAGCAAGTATGCGCTTATTCATACTGTTAATTTCTGTGAGCAGTTTAGTGCTATTACAGTTCTGTACAGCTACTCTAGCAATGAAATCTAAATAACTTGCAATAGCTGTCACACGATTGTAAATGTTATTACGTCCCACTGTGGGGGTGACACTGATTAGTCTTGGGGTGTTAAATAAATCAATGACCTTATCTCTGGTTTTTTTGCTTTTAGCTAAGCCTTTGAAATGAGAAATATCATGACTGAGATGTTCTCTGATGTTGTCAATGTCAGTGTCGCTAAGAAACTTACCTTTCTGAAACTCAGAGAACAGGTCTCTGTGTTTATTTTCTTCCCATTGAAGAAACCACTTTAATGCACCTAGGCGATTTGAAATGGTATTCACCGACAAGCTGCTACGAAGTTTTGTTGTCACCCAGAGGGTTGCAAGAAAATGAGGCATACCATCATTGCCCATTAAGACTGGATAACGTTCACCATTTGCAAAAATCAATCTATCTAGCTTGTACACTGTGCATCCTAATCTTACATTTTCCTCATACATAAAGTTATAGTGCTGAAAATCGCGATGGCAAGTGAAATGCAAAAATAAAAAAACCCAGCATTTCTGCTGGGTTGCTTTGCACTCAAGATGGTGAAAGTGATTTATTCTTACACTTTCATCTTTTACAAGATCTAGAACGGAATATCGTCGTCGAAATCCATCGGCGGTTCGTTGTAGACCGGCGGGGCGGATTGCGGCTGCTGGGCCGGACGGCCGTAACCGCCTTGCGGTTGCATGTTCTGCTGCGGGGCAGCAGGACGTTGCATGTTCTGTTGCGGTGTAGCCTGTTGCGGCTGGCCCCAGTTGCCCTGGGATGACTGGCCGCCCATGCCCTGGCCACCGCCCTGCGGACGGCCACCCAGCATCTGCATCACACCGGTGAAGCTATCGACCAGCACCTCGGTGGTGTAGCGCTCCTGGCCGCTCTGATCCTGCCATTTACGGGTCTGGAGCTTGCCTTCCACATAGACCTGGGAGCCCTTCTTCAGGTACTCGCCGGCCACTTCGGCCAGCTTGCCCATGAAGACGACACGGTGCCATTCGGTGCGCTCTTTCTGCTCACCGGTCTGCTTGTCGCGCCAGGTATCGGAGGTGGCCAGGGTGATGTTAGTCACGGCACCGCCGCTCGGCATGTAGCGCACTTCCGGGTCTTGCCCCAGGTTACCGATCAGAATGACTTTGTTGATGCCTCGACTGGCCATAATCTCTCTTCCACCCTTATGTATACCGGCCAGGCCAGATGCCTGGGCCCATTCAATAATGCGTTTGTTTGCAACGAGATGCGCGCCCTGGACGGGTGTCATCTCTCTTCAGTGTCCTGGCTGCGCCGGAGCTTGCCGGCAGAGGCGTCATGGATCGGCCGCAGCGTTTGGCCGCCATAGTACCAGTTGACGGGCATGAGCGCACATCTTCCCTGCCACTGTGGCGTCAATGGATCGCCACAGCCTGAGTAACTTACCCGAGGTAAGGTGCCACCAGCAAGGGGAGGCGGCTGGGGCAGGCTGCGTGAAGAGGGCGGAGCTGTTATGGTGCGCACCGGCACTACTTGACCCCCCAAATGGGGGGGGCGTGCTAGCCAATTGTATTGGCTGGAAAATTGCTGGGCTTCAAAGGAGCCACCGATGCGTCTAATACTTTTTTAATGCTGCAGCCGGGAGGGGGATTGGTACTCTTCCTTGCCAAAAAGCCCCGACTCGAATGTGCAAGGAAGTTCTCTTGATGACGCCCGACTCCCTCCTGGTGCTGATCACCGAAAATAACGCACAAGCCTCCCGTTTCCAGCGTCACCTCAGTGAAGAGCTTGGTCTGCCCATCTTGCTGGTGGGGGAGCTGAATGACCTGCCAGACGTTGCAGAGGGCGCCCCCAAAACCTTGCTGCTGATCGATCTGGACTACCTCAAGTCGACCCAGCAGGAGCTGTGGAGCAATGCCATCTGCCAGCGCTTTGGCGAGGCCAGTGCCGTGTTGCTCAATGCCCCGACCAGCACCAACAAAGAGCTGCTGCTGATGTGGCCCCATACCAGCGGGCTCTTCTTTCGTCAGGACACGCTGGACAGGCTGGTCTTCGGCATCCGCAAGGTGTTGCAGGGGGAGTACTGGATCCCGCGCCACCTGCTGTGCGACCTGGTGGACTACTACCGCAAGGGGAGCGGGCAACCTCAGCGTCAGCAGACGCTGCTGACCGCCCGCGAGCAGGAGATCGTGCGTCACCTGATGACGGGGGCCTCCAACACCGAGATCGCCGACAGCCTGTTCGTGAGCGAACACACCGTCAAATCCCATCTCTACAACGTCTTCAAGAAGCTGAACGTCAAGAACCGGTTGCAGGCGGTGAGCTGGGCCAAGGAGTATCTCTGAGGAAGGGGTACGGAAGGAAAGACTGTCTATTCATCCAGTAGTCTCTATGCCATACTGGCCCGCTCTGGTTCCCGTATCGAGCGCGCAACAAGATGGAAAAAATCGTGATCCGGGGTGCCCGCACCCACAACCTCAAGAACATCAACCTGATCCTGCCACGTGACAAGCTGATCGTGGTCACCGGCCTGTCCGGTTCGGGCAAATCCTCCCTGGCGTTCGATACCCTCTATGCCGAGGGGCAGCGCCGCTATGTGGAATCGCTCTCCGCCTATGCCCGCCAGTTCCTCTCCCTGATGGAGAAGCCGGACGTGGACCACATCGAGGGGCTGTCGCCTGCCATCTCCATCGAGCAGAAGTCCACCTCCCACAACCCGCGCTCGACGGTTGGCACCATCACCGAGATTTACGACTACCTGCGGCTGCTGTTCGCCCGGGTCGGCGAGCCACGCTGCCCGACCCACGCCATTCCGCTCGCGGCCCAGACCATCAGCCAGATGGTGGATCAGGTGCTTGCCCAGCCCGAAGGCGCCAAGCTGATGCTGCTGGCCCCCGTGGTGCGCAACCGCAAGGGGGAGCACACCAAGCTGCTGGAGAACCTGGCGGCCCAGGGTTACATCCGCGCCCGCATCGACGGCGAAGTGTGCGATCTGTCGGATCCTCCCGCGCTGGAGCTGCACAAGAAGCACACCATCGAGGTGGTGGTGGACAGATTCAAGGTGCGCGATGACCTGGCGCTGCGTCTGGCCGAATCGTTCGAAACGGCGCTGACTCTCTCCGGCGGCATCGTGCTGGTGGTGCCGATGGACGGGGAGGATGGGGTTGCCCCCATGACCTTCTCCGCCAACTTCGCCTGCCCCGAGTGCGGTTACTCCATGTCGGAGCTGGAGCCCCGGATCTTCTCCTTCAACAACCCGGCGGGGGCCTGCCCCACCTGTGACGGTCTCGGAGTGCAGCAGTATTTCGATCCCGCCAAGCTCATCCATGATCCGGGCCAGAGCCTGGCTGGCGGCGCCATCCGTGGTTGGGACAAGCGCAGCTTCTACTACTTCCAGATGCTCAAATCCCTGGCCGATCACTACAAGTTCGACCTGGAGACCCCCTGGGAGGATCTGCCGCTCAAGATCCAGGAGGTGATCCTGCGTGGTTCCGGGCGCACCGAGATCGAGTTTCGCTACATGAATGACCGCGGCGACGTGGTGGTGCGCAAGCACCCGTTCGAGGGGATCCTGCACAACATGGAGCGCCGCTACCGGGAGACCGAATCCAACGCGGTGCGGGAAGAGCTGGCCAAATACATCGCCAACAAGTCCTGTACCAGTTGCGGTGGCAGCCGACTGCGGGAAGAAGCCCGCCACGTCTTCGTGGACAATCGCAACCTGCCCGCCATCGCCGAGCAGTCCATCGGCGATGCCCTGGCCTTCTTCGAAGGGTTGAACCTGTCCGGTCAGCGTGCCCAGATAGCGGACAAGATCCTCAAGGAGATCGTCGAGCGGCTCGGCTTCCTGGTGAACGTCGGCCTCAACTATCTGAGCCTGTCGCGCAGCGCCGAGACCCTCTCCGGTGGCGAGGCGCAGCGGATCCGGCTGGCCAGTCAGATCGGGGCTGGCCTGGTGGGGGTCATGTACGTGCTGGACGAGCCTTCCATCGGCCTGCATCAGCGTGACAACGAGCGGCTGCTCAAGACCCTGACTCACCTGCGTGATCTCGGCAACACCGTGATCGTGGTGGAGCACGATGAGGATGCCATTCGCCTCGCCGACCATGTGCTCGACATCGGCCCGGGGGCTGGCGTGCACGGCGGTGCCATCGTCGCCCAGGGGACGCCGGAGGAGATCATCGCGAACCCCGAGTCCCTGACCGGTGACTACCTCTCCGGGCGCAAGCAGATCGCCATCCCGGCCGAGCGCACCCCGCTCACTGGCAAGTGGCTGAAATTGAAAGGGGCGAGCGGCAACAACCTGCGCAACGTCAACCTGGATCTGCCCATCGGAGTGATGACCTGCGTCACCGGCGTCTCCGGTTCCGGCAAGTCGACCCTGATCAACGACACCCTGTTCCGCATCGCCCACCGCGAGCTGAACAAGGCCACCGAGTCCACGCCTGCGCCCTATCGCAGCGTCGAGGGGCTGGAGCATCTGGACAAGGTGGTGGATATCGACCAGAGCCCCATCGGCCGCACCCCGCGCTCCAACCCGGCCACCTACACCGGCCTGTTCACCCCGATCCGCGAGCTGCTCTCCGGCACCCAGGAGGCGCGTTCCCGTGGCTACCAGCCGGGCCGCTTCTCCTTCAACGTGAAGGGGGGACGCTGCGAGGCGTGCCAGGGGGACGGGGTCATCAAGGTGGAGATGCACTTCCTGCCGGACGTCTACGTGCCGTGCGACGTCTGCAAGGGCAAGCGCTACAACCGCGAGACCCTGGAGGTGAAGTACAAGGGCAAGAACATCCACGAAATCCTCGAGATGACGGTGGAAGATGCCCGTGCCTTCTTCGATCCGGTGCCGGCGGTGGCGCGCAAGCTGCAGACCCTGATGGACGTGGGCCTCTCCTACATCCGGCTCGGTCAGTCCGCTACCACGCTCTCTGGCGGCGAGGCGCAGCGGGTCAAGCTGGCGCGGGAGCTCTCCAAGCGGGACACCGGCCAGACCCTCTACATCCTGGACGAACCGACCACGGGGCTGCACTTCCACGATATCCAGCAGTTGCTCAAGGTACTGCACCAACTGCGGGATCGGGGCAACACCATCGTCATCATCGAGCACAACCTGGACGTCATCAAAACCGCCGACTGGATCGTCGATCTGGGGCCTGAGGGGGGCGCCGGTGGTGGCCGCATCCTGGTAACGGGGACGCCGGAACAGATCAGTCGTTGCGAGGATTCTCATACGGCCCGCTTCCTGGCACCTCTGCTGGCCAGATAAAGCGTTCAATAATTGTGACAAGGGGCCCTGGACCCCTTGTTTTTATTGTGGTAATTCAGTGACCTCTCGGCGGGCCTATCCTCCATACTTGGGGCAAGACCCTTCCCGCTTCGCATTGCCATTCAAAGGATATTGGCGCCAATGGCTCAACCGTCCCGCTCCATCGACCATCTGCTGGCCTACTCCATGTTTCCGGTCTGGGCCGGAGCCATCCTGATGCTGCTCATCGTGATCGCACTGGCCCAGGTGCCGGCGGCGCAGCGGGTCGAGGAGCGGCGGATGGAGGAGCACCTGCAGCGGGTGATCAGGGCGGTGCAGAACGACATCGGCGCCATGAATGCTTTTACCCGGGACTGGGGGATCTGGGATCAGAGCTACCATTTTCTGGCCCACCCCAACCAGGCCTACATCAACTCCAATCTGATGGTTGACACCCCGATGCGGGACTTTGAACTCAACGTGTTGAGTTACATGGATTTGCAGGGTTCGGAGATCTGGACCCGCACCCTGTTGCCAGACGCGCCAGACGCGCCGGACACGGATACCACCCTGTTGCCCTCCTTTCTGGACGATCTCAAGCTGCAGCTGCTGCGCGAGTCACGGCAGGCGGGCATCAGCAGCCTGAGTGGCGTCAGGCGCTCACAGTGGGGACCGCTCATCTTTTCGCTGCAGCCGGTGACAGATACCCTCGGCAGCGTCAAACCCAACGGCTATCTGCTGGCGACTCGCTGGCTGGACAAGCGCTATCTGCAGGATCTGGGGGAACGGACCGCGCTCACGCTGACCATAGCCCAGCCAAGAACGCGCGAGCATCTGGGCTCCTTCAAACCGCTCGGACCGCACATGAGCTACCGGCTGGTCGATCTCGGGTTGCAGCAGGTCAGAGGGGAGGGGTTGCTGCTCGACAACGACGGCGAGCCTGTATTGACCCTGATCGTGGACGAGGAGCGGGACGTGTTGCTGGGGGCGATGGAGGGGGCGATCTGGACCTTCATCGGCATGCTGCTGATAAGCTTCGCCTGCATTCTGATGGCTCTGGCCCGGCTGCGGGCCATCGTGCTGGGGCCGATCGGCGAGCTGGTGGGGGCGCTGCACCAGTTTACCGAAAAGCAGGATGCGAGCGTGCTGCCCATCATCGACAGCAGCCAGGAGATGGCGCTGCTCAGCCGCAAGTTCCGCGAGATGGCGGCCAGGATCAACCTGCATCACAGTGCCCTGCAGGCCCACTCCTCCCGCATGGAGGTCGCCGCCTATACGGATCCACTGACTCATGCCTTCAACCACCGTTATCTCGATGAGTGGTTGCTGAACCGCCAGGATCCGGCGGCAGGCTGGGTGCTGGTGATCCTGGATCTGGATCACTTCAAACGGGTCAACGATCGCTTCGGCCACGACATCGGCGATCTGCTGTTATGTCAGCTGGCCGAACTGCTGCGAGGGACGCTGGATGAGGAGGAGCCGCTGATCCGGCTGGGTGGCGAGGAGTTCATGCTGTTGCTGGCCAGAGAGGAGCCAGGACAAGTGGCGGAACGGATCGAGCGCCTGCGCCGCAAGATCGCCGACTGCCGTTTCGGGCGGGAGGAGCTGCCGCTGCGCATGACCGTCTCGCTGGGATTCTGCGATTATCCTCTGCATGCGGAGCTGGAGGACTCTTTCTGGAGTCTGAGTTTCAAGCTGGCGGACATGGCCCTGTACCGGGCGAAACAGGAGGGCCGGGATCGCTGGCGTGGATACAGCGGCGAGCTGGGGCGGGCACAGTGGAGGTTGAGCCCGGAGCAGCTGGCGGAAGGGGAGTGGCTGTTGTGCCAGGCCTCCCACGCCAACCAACCGGTCTAATGGGTCAGGATCAACAAGGCCATGCCGAGCACGAAACCCAGCAAAATAAACAGAAAAGAGCCAATGCCCCAGATGGCTGCCAATATGGCTACTATTTTGTCCCTTCTGGTTTGTGGTTTCATAAAGAATTATTTACAGCCCGGCTACATGGCCCGCAAAAATACTCTTGTTGGACGAGTGAAACAACCGTTTTCAGTCGTTTTTATCCGCAATAAGATATATGGAAATTATTTCTTATTGTTGTTGGTAAGGCGGGAAATCTATCCATTTCATTGTTTTTATTTGATATTTTTGATGTTTTTCTCGATGCTCAGCATGGTTGGAAGCTGCTGTACACATCTATCTATTTCTTTGTAACGTATGAGCTAAATCAATAACTCGGCATTCACATCCTTTTATAGTTTTCGGGCTTGCAACATAGAAAGAAAACAAAAAAGGAATAATGTGATGAAAAATATCCTTCCTCTGTTAATCGCAGCCGCTTTTGCTTCCCCCGTCGCCATGGCACATCAGGCCGGTGACATCCTGGTCCGTGGTGGCCTGGCGTTCGTCTCTCCCCAGACCAGCAGTGACAACGTGCTGGGGACGGGCGAGCTGGAGATCGACAGCAACATGCAGCTTGGCCTGACCCTCTCCTACATGTTGACGGACAACTGGGGTGTCGAGCTGCTGGCCGCGACCCCCTTCTCCCACTCGGTGTCGACTGCCGGCCTGGGTGAGGTCGCCAAGGTCAAACACCTGCCGCCGACCCTGATGGCGCAGTACTACTTCGGTGATGCCAACAGCAAGGTGCGCCCCTATGTGGGGGCCGGTATCAACTACACCACCTTCTTCGACGAGGAAGGGCGCGGTGCCCTGGCCGGGACGGATGTGAGCGTGGACTCCTCCTGGGGGATGGCGGGTCAGGTGGGCCTGGACATGGCGATCAATGACCGCTGGTTCGTCAACGCCTCCGCCTGGCTCATCGACATCGATACCGATGTGCATACCGCCGTGGGCACCATCAACACCTCCATCGATCCGGTGGCCTTCATGTTCGGCGTCGGCTACCGCTTCTGATGACAAACGTGGCCGGTGCTCGGCCATGACAACCAAGCATGTCTCTTTGGCCCGGCTCTGTTCGGGCCCTTTTCTGCCTGCCATGTCACGCCAACTGTGATCTGGCCCGCCATCGCGTCACGAACCGCTATTCCATTGCACCCCGCTGCCGATAACCTCGGCATTCACCCCTTTCCCCAACGAGTGAGGATGCCTCCATGGGTTTATCTATTGTGCAGCGGATCATCGCCGGCTTCGTGCTGATGCTGTTGTTGCTGGTTCTGCTCGGCTTCATCAGTATTCTGAAGATCCGGGGGATCAACGAGGGGCTCTCCCAGGTTTCTGATCGTGCCACCCCCCTGGTGATCGCAGTCGCCGGGCTCAAGGGGGCACTGCAGGACAGCAACCGCTGGGTGCTCACCTACAGAACCAGCGAGGAGGCGGCCCAGTTGCCGCAACTGGCCAGCCAGTTCAAGGCGCAGCAGGAGCGTTTCCTGGCCCAGAGCAAGGAGATGGCCCGGTTTGACGGGGTGGCCGAGGCGAGCGAGCGGTTCCGCCAGGTCGACGGGGCGACCCGCGAGTTCTACGGGTTGGCGGATCAGGTGCTGACCCAGCACGGCCAGTGGGTGGCCGCACTCGATCGGCGCCATGAACTGGAGCTGGCGTTCATCCGGCTGGAAGATACCTACCAGTGGGCCGCCGACCTGTTGTTGCAGCAGACCGCGAGCAAACGCTCCATGCGCAACAAGGCCGAACTCATCACCTCCGGCATTGCCCGGGATCTGAAAAACATCCGCCGGGCCGATGCCAAGACCGATCTCAATGAATTGGAGAAGGTGCTCGGCAAGGATATCGAGATGGCACGCAAACGGCTCGAACGGGTGCAGGTGCCCGATGACGTGAGGCAGCGTTTCATCGTCAACCTCGATCGGATGCAGGAGCTGGCCCTCGGCCCGAAAGGGCTGCTGGCGACCATGCGCAATGGCCAGCAATTGGCGGCCTCGCTGCAGTCCCTGAACCAGCAGCTCGACACCAGTCTGGTCAACAGCCTGGCGCTGCTGGACGAGATGGCCAAATCGGCGGGCAGCATTGCCAGCGCGAGCCGGGTCGGGGCGGATGACGCCGTCAGCAGCGCCAGCGCCTGGATCCTGATCGTGTCGGCCATCTCCGCAGCCGCCGCGCTCCTCATCGGTTACACCACAGCCCGCAGCATCCAGCGTCCGCTGCAACTCATCGATCGGGAGCTGGATCGCATGGCCACGGGTGACATGACCCGGCGCATCGACTACCAGAGCCGCTGCGAGTTTGGCAGCCTGACCCGCTCCATCAATACCCTGGCAGACAAGACTGGCGAGCTGCTCGCCCAGATCAATGCCGGCTCGCGCCATCTGGTGGACGAGGCGAGCCGCGCCGCCGAGATAAGCGAGCGGGCCATGTCACGGGTGCAGGATCAGAAGAGCCAGACCGATCAGGTGGCTGCCGCCATCACCGAGCTGGAGGTGAGTGCCACCGAGGTGGCGCGTTCCACCGACGGCACCAAGCGCGAGGTGGACCTGGCGGATGAAGAGGCCCGCGCCGGACGCAAACAGGTGGCGACTACGCGCCAGATCACCGAACAACTGGCGGGAGCCATGGAAGAGGCGGTCGGCATCACCCACAAGCTGGGGGAATTCAGCGACAACATCGGCAGCATCCTCGACGTGATCCGCAGCATCGCCGAGCAGACCAACCTGCTGGCGCTGAACGCGGCCATCGAGGCGGCCAGGGCGGGGGACGCCGGTCGCGGCTTTGCGGTGGTGGCGGACGAGGTGCGGGCACTGGCGAACCGGACCCAGACCTCGACCGAGGAGATCCAGGCCATGATCGAGAACCTGCAAAGTTCCAGCAAGCACGTGGTGGCCGTGATGGCACGCAGCCAGGAGCAGACCCAGGATTGCGTGGCCCAGACCCGGGTGATGGACGAGGCACTGCAATCCATTGCCGAGCGGATGAGCGCCATCAAGGCGATGGCGGATCAGGTGGCTCATGCCGCCCAGGAACAGATCTCCGTGAGTCAGGGGGTTGCCCGTCATGTCGCCGGCATTGCGGATGTGGCTTACGAGACCGAGCGGGAGGCGCGGGAATCGGCCAGCAGCAGTGAGGTGCTGGCGGATCTGGTCGCCAAGCAGCAGCAATTGATCGCCCATTTCAAGGTGTAGGAGGACTTATGGCTAACAAGTGGATCGGGGCCCTGAGTCTCCTGTTGTGTGGCCAGCTGATGGCCAGCGAGCTGGTGATAGAGAGCTGGCGCATAGATGACAAGGCCTTGTGGGAACAGAAGATCATTCCTGCATTCGAGGCCGCCCACCCGGGTATTCAGGTGAAATTCAACGGGGTGCAGAACGTCGAGTACATGCCGACCCTCTGGGCCAGCCTCAAGGCGGGCAAGGCGGGGGATCTCATCACCTGTCGCCCGTTTGACGACTCCCTGGCCCTGTTCAAGGCGGGCCATCTGGTGGAGCTGAGCGAGATGGCGGGGATGGAGAACTTCCCGAGCTTTGCTCAATCCCCCTGGCAGACCGACAGTGGCGCCCAGACTTTCTGCGTACCCATGGCATCGGTGATTCACGGCTTCTTCTACAACAAGAAGATTTTCAGTGAGCTGGGGCTGACGGTTCCCCAGACCCGCGAGGCATTCTTCGCGGCCCTGGACAAGGTGAAGGCGGATGGTCGCTATGTTCCCCTCGCCGTGAGCGGCTCGGAGAGCTGGGTTGCCTCCGAGCTCGGTTTCCAGAACATAGGCCCCAACTACTGGAAGGGGGAGGATGGTCGATTGGCGCTGATCGGGGGCCAGGAGCGCTTCAACAACCCGCAATACGTCAAGGTGTTCGAGGAGCTGGCCCGCTGGCGTGACTACCTGGGGGAGGGGGGCGAGAGCCGCGACTACGCCACCACCAACGAGCTGTTCACCTCGGGCAAGGCTGCCTTCTATGCGGCGGGATCCTGGGAGATTGCCCCCTTCACCGGCAAGGTGGACTTCGGTGTCATGCGCCCGCCC
This sequence comes from Aeromonas sp. QDB14, assembly GCF_027707845.1. Classification (NCBI taxonomy): domain Bacteria; kingdom Pseudomonadati; phylum Pseudomonadota; class Gammaproteobacteria; order Aeromonadales; family Aeromonadaceae; genus Aeromonas; species Aeromonas sp. QDB14. The sequence goes on from NZ_JAPCJD010000076.1 coordinate 12,775, forward strand.
GTGGCAAAGCAGGGGGATGGCTGTTTCTTCACCGATCACACCGATATCGGTATGGGGATGAATCCGGCCAGCAAGAACAAGGAGGCCGCCATGACCTTCCTGCAGTGGCTGACCACTCCCCAGTTTGCCGAGCTCTATACCAACTCGCTGCCCGGCTTCTTCTCGCTCTCCAACCACTTCTTTGAAGCCACCAATCCGGCGGCCAGAGAGATGATGGAGTGGCGGGATCAGTGCGATTCCACCATCCGGGTTGCCACCCAGATCCTCTCCCGTGGTACTACCAAGCTCGGGGATGAACTGGCCGAGGTGAGCCAGCAGGTATTGCTGGGAACCGTGGCACCCAAGGCGGCGGCCGATCGCCTGGAACAGGGGTCGAAAGGGTGGTATGCCCCCCATCAGGGCAACCAGGGCAAGGGACAGGAGTGTCAGTGTGAGGCGAGCGTGCCTGCCGTCCCTGCGTCGGGTGCCATCGGGACCGAGCCTGCTGCTCCTGTGGTGCCGAATGGACAAGCGCCCTCCGGAGCAAGCGCGACCCAGCCTCCGTCAGAACCGGTGTCCGGAGCCGTCGCTCCAGCGCCTCCTGCCGAAGTGGAGGAGGCGCTCGCCAGTGAACTGGAGGGGGCACAACCCTGATGGTTCACCATGAAGAACGGGAGGCCTTGGCCTCCCGTTTTGCATCTGCATGATGACCTGTCATTCCCGTGGCCAGCGGCACAGGCTGCCGATACGGGCCACCGGCACGAAACCCAGAGCGCGATAGACCCGCTGGGCGTGATAGTGCTCGTCTGCCACTATGATGAGCGAACTGGCCTGTGCCAGTCCCTGGCGTGCGACCTGGCTCAGCAACAGACGACAGAGCCCCCGGTTTCGCCACTCTGCGTGCGTGCGCACCAGTTGAAAGCGTCCCAGGGTGCCGGTGAAGAAGAGTCCGCAGCTGGCAACCAGTTGATCCTGGTGCCATAACCCCCACCACTGTCCGAGCCCGTCATCGATCATGGCCTGATAGAGCTGGCGGCGTGACAAGAGATAGGGAAGATAGCGCTCCTCCGAATGGGTGGGATCCCGCTCTGCCAGCTCGAAGGCGAGCCACTGATCCCAGTCCGCCGCGGTGAACGGGCGAGCCGGGGCCAGGTCGCTGCCGGTGGGGGCTTGCCACTCCATTGCACTCAGCGCCAGTACCACGCACTCCATGTATTGGTACCCCGCCGCCACGAACCCGGCGACCCGGCTGTTCTGGCCTGCGGCGAGGGGCCACTGGAAGGTGCGGTGGCGGATACGGGGATCCCAGCCAATCAGCCTGTCGAAACTGGCCTCGAGCCAGCCCTTGTCACGATCGCTTGGGGGGGTGGGCAGCAACAGGTAGTTGCCGAAGTAGTAGTCTGGAGAGCCCGGGGTGCGCACGGTCCAGAACGCATCATGATCCGTCACCTCGCCCTGATAGCGATCGAACAGCAGATCGGTGGCAAAACCGGGGTGATCTTCCATGATGGGGCTCCTGCAAACGCTTGAATTGCTTATCGGCAGGCGGGGAAAGAAGTTAAAAAAAGGCCGGGAAACCCGGCCAAACAATCACACGCAGATTCAGAACGTCCAGGACGATCCGCCCGCATCATAGCGTGCCTGACAGCATTTTGGGATGGGGTCGCTCATTACTTAGGTTGAATTGCAAAATAAAAAAATCGGCAATCCCCCTTGTCGCTGACAAATCGGTATTGACTTTGATCCGTTTTATCATAAAGATAGAAAGACGTTTAGACGTCCAAACATCCGTTTTGGCGTGAAGGAATGGGTTGCAGGACAGGGAGAGAGCAGATGGGATTTCACAGCGCGCGTCAGGTTGAGGCACTCAACCAGAGTTTGGCGGATCTGGGTGGCGACATATCGGTCAGTTTCGAGTTTTTCCCGCCCAACAGCGAAGGGATGGAGAACACCCTCTGGCAGTCCATCGAGCGCCTGCAGGTGCTGGAGCCCAAATTCGTCTCTGTGACCTATGGCGCCAACTCGGGCACCCGGGACCGCACTCACAAGGTGATCAAGGACATCAAGGAGCGCACCGGCCTCATCGCAGCCCCGCACCTGACCTGTATCGACGCCAGCCGTGACGAGCTGCGCACCATTGCCCGTGATTACTGGAACAGCGGCATTCGCCACATCGTGGCCCTGCGCGGAGACTTGCCCCCCGGCCTCGACAAGCCTGACATGTATGCCACCGACCTGGTTGCCCTGCTCAAATCCGAAGCCGATTTCGACATCTCGGTCGCCGCCTATCCGGAAGGCCACCCCGAGGCTCGCAGTGCGCAATCCGACCTGCTCAACCTCAAGCGCAAGATAGATGCCGGTGCCAACCGGGCCATTACCCAGTTCTTCTTCGATGTGGAGACCTATCTGCGTTTTCGGGATCGCTGCGCCGCCATCGGTATCGATGCGGAGATCGTGCCGGGGATACTGCCGGTCTCCAACTACCAGACCCTGGCCAAGTTTGCCGGTTTCACCAACGTGAAGATCCCGCGCTGGATGCACCAGCGTTTCGAAGGGCTGGAAAACGATCAGATGACGCGCAACATGGTGGGAGCCAGCATTGCCATCGACCAGGTGCGTGTGCTGAGTCAGGAAGGGGTGAAGGATTTCCACTTCTATACCCTGAACCGCTCAGAGCTGACCTACGCCATTTGTCACACACTGGGTGTGAGGCCGAAAGGTCAGGCCTGATCCGCGGCTCTGATACAGAAAAGCCAATGAGTCTTCTCATTGGCTTTTTGTTTTGGGCGACAGTCAGGGCCGGGTTGGCTGGATCTCCCTGGGCTCGAGATCGATGACTGCATTGCCGGCGGCACCGGGATACTGGTGATAGCTCTGGTCCTGCTCCAGGGTATAGAAGGTGTCGAGGTAGTCGTCGTTGTTGGTCATCCAGGAGTCCGGAAGTGCCTTGACGATACGACCGCCGAGGTCGAGGAAGGGCAGGGCCTCGGGTACGCCGCCCGCAGTGAAGCCGAGTTTGAGTGCGTCAATCAGGAGGGCGCTCAGCTCCTTGTAATTGACGTTGTCATCCTGCTCCATCATGACCACGTCGACGGCTCCCCAGCGGTAGCGATCCCAATAGACCAGGATCTGGTTGGGGGTGTAGTCGGTGTTGTCGTAGTCGAGATAGGGCATGTCGACGATATCCACCACGGGCTCGTCCCTGCCAGGATTGACGCCGGCCACGACGGCATAGACCTCGGCGGCGCCCAGCAGCCAGGGCTCCTGATCATCGTTGAGCCTGATCTTCTTGAGAATGCTGGTCTTGAGGGGCGTGGTGTTGCTGGTGGCACGGGGCGTCACCTGCATGTCGGCGGCAGCCAGCGCCTTTCGCATCACCTTCAGGCCGGCATTCTTGGCTTTGACCGGATCGGCCTCCACCACCAGTACCGGCCGCGCCGGCGGCTGGTTCACATCGAGATAGATCGGGTTGCCGGCGCTGTCGAACGCCTCGATGGCGCTCCAGCTCTTTTCGTCACCACTTGGTATGTAGGCAACCAGTGGCTCCACCCCTTGTTGCAGTGCATCCGCCTGATCCGGATTGGCCAGCCGCAGTTGCATCAGCTCCCTGACCTCGCCATCCAGCCCTTGCCGACTGATGGCCGCCTGGTTGGCACCCCGAGCCTGACGCTTCAGGCGGGGGCTGGCCTTTTGCAGCAGGTTGGGCAGCGGGCTCTGGTATTCCTGACTGTTCAGGAGTGGCAGCAGGTTCTTCTGCTGCAGCGCGAGCTGGCGTGCCAGCTCCCGATCGGTGTCGGCAGCCTGGGCCGTGGTGGCGCCCAGCAGTGCCAATAACAAAATGACAGCCTGATTCCTCATCTTCGTTCTCCAGTATTGAGTCTGACAACGGCGCTTGTCGGGAAGGATCTGCGCCGTTTTGTCACTAGAAAGGAATAAGGTTCATATGTGAACGCTCTTCTCAGGATTATGTGCTGTGTCTCACTGGAGTCTCCCCAGATGGTCAGGTCAGGCACGGAGCCGGTTGACTTGATGCAATGTCACTCCGATCAGCAATCCCCAGCAGGCAGACCCGACCCCGAGCAGGGTGATCCCCGAGGCAGTCACGAGGAAAGTCAGTAGCGCGGCTTCCCGCTCCTCGTCCTGCTGCAAGGCGCTGTGCAAGCTGCTGCCTATGGTGCCGAGCAGCGCCAGCCCGGCCACGCAGGTGACCAGCACCGCAGGGAATGCGCTGAACAGGGCAACCACGGTGGCACCGAAACAGCCTGTGAGCAGGTAGAAACATCCAGCCCACACGGCAGCAGGCCAGCGTCGAGTGACATCGTGATCCACTTCCTTGCCCATGCAGATGGCGGCTGTGATGGCGGCCAGGTTGAAGGCATAGCCGCCAAACGGTGCCAGCAGCACGCCGATGAATCCGGTCCAGCCAATCAGGGAAGAAGTGGCCGGTTGATAGCCGTGGGCGCACAGGATGGCAATGCCCGGCATGTTTTGCGAGGTCATGGTAACGAGAAAGAGCGGGAGTGCGATGCCGAGCAGGGCGTCGATGGAAAAGGCTGGCGAGATCCAGACCGGGGTGGAAAGTTGCCAGTGAACCTCGTTGAGTTGCAGCTCGCCCCTCAGGGTGCAGAGCAGCATGCCGGCAGCCAGGACCAGCACCATGGTGTAGCGGGGCCAGAGGTGGCGACCCAGCAAGAAAGCCAGTAGCAAGGTGCCAAGCAGCAAAGGATCTTGCGGTGCCACCTTGAAGAGATCCAGCCCGAACCTGAGCAAGACTCCGGCCAGCATGGCGGCCGCCAGGGGGGCGGGAATGTGACGCATCAGCCTGTCGAACCAGCCGCTGATACCGCAGAGGGTGATCAGCAGTGAAGAGATGATGAAGGCGCCGATGGCCTCCGCCAGACTGAAGTTCCCCAGGCTGGTGATGAGCAGGGCGGCACCCGGGGTGGACCAGGCCGTCAAGACAGGCACCCGGTAATAGAGGGAGAGGCCGATGCAGCTGACCCCCATGCCGATACCCAGTGTCCATAACCAGGAAGATACCTGGGCTGCATCGGCACCGGCGGCCGTGGCAGCCTGGATGATCAAGACGACAGAACTCGTGTAACCCACCAATACGGCGATGAGTCCCGCGGCCATGTGGGGGAGGGCTAGGGGCATGGGAAACTTCCTTGTGGATGCTGATAGCTTGTGCGCTATTGCGTACAATGTGGTTTTGACTATAGCGCTGTGCGTTATGGCGCACAATGTGGTTCGAAGTAATCGGAGAACAGATGCAGGAGATGAGTCGCTATCTGGCCCAGCGATTGAAAGGGCTGCGCACTGAAAGAGGATGGAGCCTGGATATGGCCGCCCGTGAAACGGGGGTGAGCAAGGCCATGCTGGGACAGATCGAGCGAGGTGAATCCAGTCCGACGGTGGCAACATTGTGGAAGATTGCCACCGGTTTTCGGGTCTCTTTCTCCAGTTTCATTGAGCCGACACCAGCGGCGCAGGGAGAGACGGTATACCGTATTGCCGATGATATTCGACAGCAGCCGGCGGGAGAGGGGATGCAGGTTGCCCCGCTTTTCCCCTATGAGGCCCGCTTTGGTTTCGAGTTGTTCGAACTGACCCTGCTACTTGGCTACCAGCGGGAGTCAGAACCCCATGAACCCGGGGTGACCGAACATGTCATCGTCATCAGCGGTGTGATGGAGGTGCTGGTGGACGGGGCGTGGCGTTCCCTCGATCAGGGTGAGGCCGTCCGGTTTGCAGCGGACCGTCCCCATGGCTATCGCAATCTTGGGGTCGCTCCCGCCATCTTCCACAATCTGATCCACTATCCGGCCATGGCCACGCGATGACTAGCCGGGGCGGCCATCCGCCCTGGGACTGGTCAGTATGGGGGTATAGACCCAGACAAAGAGACCGTAGGCGGCAACCCAGCTCCATCCGCTGAGGTTCCATCCCGTGAGGGTGAGGTCTGGCCAAAAGAGGGGGAGCAAGACCCGCAACAGTGCGGACAGGATGACCAGTGCAAATGCCGCCGTGATCCTGCGTCCTATCTGCAGGGCTCTGCCACTGTGTCCGAGGGATACACGGGCTATCATCCCGAGGATCATGGCCCCCATGCTGCCCGCGCTGAACAGATGGCTGGCCAGTGACAAGGCAATCGGCCAGCCAGCCGTGCGTGCCGCCAGGGCGGTCAGCCCCAGTGGGATAAAGAGGTATGCCAGGTGAAGCGACCACAGCAGGGGTTGGGCCACCGTGATTCCGGGTCGCCAGCGCAGCTGCCTGTAGAGGTGAGCCCCTGCCGCCACTATATATAGAGGGAACATCTGGATTCCGAGGACCCACTGGGTCGGGAGTACTAACCAGAGCAGCAGGATGAGCCACAGAGACGCGAGGGCAATGCGCTCCAGCCACGGCAGTGGGAGTGCTTTTTCCGCCCCAGTGGCTCTGGCGGTGAAGAAGGGAATGACACGTCCTCCCATGACGGCAATCAGGGTCGTGAAGAGGAGCACGGTTGCAAGCAGGATATGTTCCACCAATTGCCATTCGGCATGCCACCGCCAGCAAGCGGTATTGAGCAGGGTCAACACGAGAAGCAGGGGAACAAAAAAGAGATTGCGCCACTGGCGCGTCACTATGATGGGTCTGGCGAGGAACCACGTACAGAGGGGCAACCAGGCCAGGTCCATGACCATCAGAGTGACATTGCTTTCTCCAAACCAGGGGAGCAGGCCTCTCGGGATGGCCCACAATCCCACGACCAGTGCCAGCGGCCAACCGCGTACACCTGGGTGAGCGGTCCAGTTCTGGACGGCGGTAAGCAGAAAACCCGCCACTATGGCGGCACCAAAGCCGAACAGCATTTCATGTGCATGCCACCAGATGGGGTTGCTAATCCCGGGCAGAGCGAACCAGCCGTTGAGCTGGCCCAGCCAGCCCAGCATCGCCAAAGCCGAGAACAAGGCGCCGAACAGGAAGAAAGGCCGAAACCCGAGGCGGAACAGAGGAACGATTCTCTCCTCTTTGCGGCTATCCAGGATCTGGTGCATGAATGAAACCTTAATTGAACATTTGAAAAGCCAATTATAAAGTGGCTTTTCAAATGTTCAATTTAAATCCAATGACAGCCCGAAATGGTGGTGATGCGAACGAAATAGAACCGCTTTGCTGTATATCTGAGCGAACGGTTCTTTTCGGTGAAAAAGCCCTTGTCATCACGGCGCGGCTCCCTATAATGCGCCCCTACCAGCACGGCGAACCACGCCAAACTGATGAGCCAACTTCCTTAGGAAGT
>NZ_JAPCJD010000077.1:0-19504 GCF_027707845.1 Aeromonas sp. QDB14
GGGGCATGCAGTCGTGGCAAGCCCTCCGATGCCATATCGGCTCTTGAAGCTGGCTGAGGGTCATGGGTAATCAGGAAAAGGTATGAAGCGGGTGAGATAACCCTATTTCTCGCCGCAGACTGCTGCATGCGTTATTTGCTGTCAGTGGAGTCACACTTATTAACAGGACGTTGAGCATGCACAAGAAAATTGTCAGTAGCCTCTATTTTCAGGTGATATTGGCAATCACCATCGGAATATGTCTGGGACATGTCTATCCGAGTCTGGGCGCAGATATGAAACCCCTTGGTGATGGCTTCGTTAAATTAATCAAGATGATCATCGCCCCCGTCATTTTCTGTACCGTGGTCACCGGCATTGCCGGCATGGAAAGCATGAAGGCGGTGGGCAAAACCGGTGCCATTGCGCTGATCTATTTTGAAGTGGTGAGCACCCTGGCCCTGATCATCGGTCTGTGCGTGGTCAACGTGCTGCAGCCAGGGGCCGGTATGAATGTGGATCCCTCCTCACTCGACGCCAGCGCCATCTCCGTCTATGCGGATCAGGCCCAGTCCCAGGGGATAATTCCCTTCCTGCTGGATGTGATACCGGCCAGCGTCATCGGTGCCTTTGCCGGCGGCAATATACTCCAGGTGTTGCTGTTTGCCGTCCTGTTCGGATTTTCCCTGCATCATATCGGGAAGAAGGGAAAACCCATCTTCAATATCATCGATGGTTTCTCTCAGGTTATTTTCGGCATCATCAACATGATCATGAAGCTGGCGCCGATCGGGGCATTTGGTGCCATGGCATTCACCATAGGGAAATACGGTATTGGTTCTTTGGTGCAGCTGGGGCAATTAATTGCTAGCTTCTATCTGACCTGCCTGCTGTTTATTTTTCTGGTGCTCGGCAGTATCGCCAAAGCCAATGGCTTCAGCATTGTGCGCTTTATTGCCTATATCCGGGAAGAGCTGTTGATCGTGCTCGGAACATCCTCGTCGGAATCCGTATTGTCGCGCATGCTGGTGAAAATGGAGGCGCTGGGCTGCAAGAAATCGGTGGTGGGTCTGGTGATCCCGACCGGTTACTCCTTCAACCTGGACGGCACCTCCATCTATCTGACCATGGCCGCCGTCTTCATCGCCCAGGCGACCAACACCCCGCTGGACCTGTTCCATCAGCTCACCCTGCTGGTGGTGCTGCTTATCTCCTCCAAGGGGGCGGCCGGAGTCACGGGGAGTGGCTTCATCGTGCTGGCAGCCACCATCTCGGCGGTAGGGCATCTGCCGCTGGCCGGGCTGGCGCTGATCCTCGGGATTGATCGCTTCATGTCGGAGGCGCACGCCCTGACCAACCTCATCGGCAACGGGGTGGCGACCCTGGTGGTGGCCCGTTACTGCGATCAGCTCGACGAGGCCACCATGCAGGACGCCCTGGCGAAACCCGTGGTGGCAAGGCCGGTGGACCTGCGAAGCTGAACCAGGTTCCGGCGGTGATAATCACCCATGAAAAAACGGCCCGAGGGGGCCGTTTTTTTATCTCTTTACGCAGGGTGCCTTACAGGCTCTGGGTGAAGGTGCGGGTTACCACGTCACGCTGCTGCTCCGGGGTCAGGGCGTTGAAACGCACGGCGTAACCGGAGACGCGGATGGTGAGCTGCGGGTATTTTTCCGGGTTGGCGATGGCGTCTTCCAGGGTTTCGCGGCGCAGTACGTTGACGTTCAGGTGCTGACCCCCTTCGACCACAGGCTCTTGCTGAACCGGCAGTTCACGGTATTCGAATTGACCCAGGTCGGAGAGGCTGACTTCCTGATCGGCGGCAAAGCTGTCGCCCTTGGCGCAGATGCAGCGAGCCTGTTGTTTCTCTTCGTCCAGCAGCCAGAAAGAGTTCAGCAGAGCGGCGTTGGCGGACTGGGTGATTTGGATGCCCTTGATCATGGTATGACTCCTCATAGGAAAGCGGATTCAACGGTAAGCACATTACCCTGATGTTTTTAAACCACCTCTTGGAAGGAATGATTTAACGGGGCCTTGCCTTACACCTTTACTTCGTTGGGGCCATATATACCACGACGGTAATATTACGAAAATTGATCCAAATCAATAAAGCTCCATTTTGCGTGCATTGAAAGGGATTAAATCATTGAGTTGAATCAAAAACAGATCATTTTTCTGTTTTTGTAAGATATATGAATTATGCATTTTTTATTATTCATATCTAGTAATTTAACTACACCTTTAGGGTTTATTTCTGGTGTCAGCGAAAACCGGCCTGCCCATGAGGCCTGTCCGAGGATGCCCTGTTATTCCTGTGTCGACGCAGCACCGGTCATTGCCCGTGAACGCCGCCGCCACTTCCCAGGCTGGCAAGGCTGAGCCTGACCTCCATGCGGTTGCGTCTTGGGGGCGAGGACCCTATCCTGAGCCCCTTGCTCTATTGACCGAGGAGATAGCGGTGCCAAGCTGGACAGAAGGCGGGGAGTGGGGAGAGGGAGAGGCTGGCATGCCAGCCAGGATGGAAGGAGTGGATTCGCAACGAGAGGAGACGGGTGTGCTGACCTGGAAAGATGTGATTGGTTCGGAGAAAGAGCAGGCGTATTTCATGGACACCCTGGCCACCGTCAGGGCCGAGCGGGAGGCGGGCAAGGTGATCTATCCCCCGGCGACCGAGGTATTCAATGCCTTCAAACTGACCGAGCTGGATGACGTCAAGGTGGTGATTCTGGGGCAGGATCCCTATCACGGCCCGGACCAGGCGCACGGCCTCTGTTTCTCCGTCTTGCCCGGAGTGCGCACGCCGCCGTCCCTCGTCAACATCTACAAGGAGATGCAGCGGGATCTGCCGGGTTTTGTCACACCCAATCACGGATTCCTGGAATCCTGGGCCAGACAGGGAGTGCTGCTGCTCAATACGGTGCTGACGGTCCAGGCGGGCATGGCGCACTCTCACGCCCACCTGGGGTGGGAGACCTTTACCGATCGGGTCATCGAGCGGATCAATGCCCATTGCCAGGGAGTCGTCTTCCTGCTGTGGGGCGCTCATGCCCAGAAGAAAGGGCGCTTCATCGACCGGTCGCGCCACCATGTGCTGAGCGCCCCCCATCCCAGCCCGCTCTCTGCCCATCGCGGTTTCATCGGTTGCGGCCACTTCTCCGAGGCCAATCGCCTGCTGGTCCAGCAAGGACGCAGTCCCATCGACTGGCTCTCGGTCTGCGCCGATCCGGCGGCCTGACGCCGTGCATGCACAGGGGAAATGGTGTCCCCTGTGCCTCCTGTGGTGAGAGACTGGTGCAGCCGCTGTCTGCATCCGACTTGATTGAGTGCAAAGTTCAGGCAATAAATGACCGTATACTCGAGACAGACGTTTTCTCATTTCAGTGCAAGGAGTGCCCATGTTATCCAGTCTGCATAAGGACCACCTCAACATCACCCGGTTGCTGACGCTGCTCAAGCAAAAGCTGGCGGCCATTCGCAATGAGCAGCCGGTCAGCTACTTCCTGCTGCGGGATGTGGTGGATTATCTGCGCGAGGTATCTGACAAGTACCACCACCCGAAGGAAGACATGATTTATGACTACTACCTGAAATACAGGGTGGTGGAGGGGGAAGTGGCCAACCGGCTGCACGAGGAGCACGCCCGTCTGCTGGATGCAGGGACCGAGCTCAAGGAGATGGTGGAGATGATCCTGATGGATGCGGTCATCCCGCTGGATCAGTTCGTGGCCTGTCTGGAGCAGTTCATCGAGCAGCAGGAGGCGCACATGAACTATGAGGAAGGGGTCATCTTCCCCCATCTGCGCGACTCCCTGACCGAGGATGACTGGCGTCATCTCGAACAGCTCTGGCAGAACCGGGCCATCAATGATCCCCTGTTCGGGGCGGAGGTGAGCCAGCACTTCCAGGCGCTGGCCAAACAGCTCTCGCTGCCTGCAGCCTGACAGGATCACCCATAAAAACAGCGCCCCGGTCAATCCGGGGCGCTGTTTTTATGGCTCCACTCGCTGGAGTGAAACATGGGCGACGTGGGCGTATCAGAGCTCCAGGTCGTCCGATCCTTCATAGGCGATGTCGATGGCCTGCAGCTCCTTTTGCAGGCGGTGCTTGTCTTTAAGCGCCTCAATCTCACGCCATTTGCGTTTTTTTCCCGTTGTCCCGCGGCTACGTGAACCCAGCTCAACGACCTCGTCAAAATCGAAGTTGAACATGTCCATGGCTCCCTCCTTGGTTTTATGGTTTTCACCATCCGTATAACACGACGCCTTTGAAAATAAAACGTTTTTATGACGAAGTTGTGACAACCGGAAACAGGCACAAAAAAACCGGGCTGCCCTTTCGGGAGCCCGGTTTTTGCAGCGCCACTTCGCTCTGTGAGAGCCGTGTGGCGAGCGGCCTTACAGGTGGCTTGCCAGCATGGTTTCCAGCTTGCCCTGGTCGATGGCGAACAGGCGGATGCCTTCCCCCAGCTTCTCGACGGCCATGGCGTCCTGGTTCAGCTCCCAGCGGAATTCGGCTTCGGTCATCGGGGCCGGTTTGGCTGTGCGCTCGCCGGTGTAGTCCAGTTTGCGCACCACGGTGCCTTCGGCCTTGCTCAGCTCTTCCAGCAAAGCGGGGCCAATGGTCAGGCGGTCGCAGCCGGCCAGTTCCAGGATTTCGCCGGTGTTGCGGAAGCTCGCGCCCATGACCACGGTCGGGTAGTCGTGCTGCTTGTAGTAGTTGTAGATGGCGGTGACGGAGACCACGCCCGGATCTTCACTGGCGGTGTAGTCACGGCCGTTCTTGGCCTTGTACCAGTCGAGGATGCGGCCCACGAAGGGGGAGATGAGGAAGGCACCGGCTTCGGCACAGGCACGAGCCTGGGCGAAGGAGAACAGCAGGGTCAGGTTGCACTGGATACCCTCTTTCTCCAGCACCTCGGCGGCACGGATCCCTTCCCAGGTGGAGGCCAGCTTGATCAGGATGCGATCATTGCTGATGCCGGCTTCGTTGTAGAGGCGGATCAGCTTGCGGGCCTTGGCGATGCTGGCGTCGGTGTCGAAGGAGAGGCGGGCGTCCACTTCGGTGGAGATGCGGCCCGGGACGATTTTCAGCACTTCGAGGCCGATGTTGACCGCCAGCTTGTCGCCTGCGTCGATGATTTGCTGTGCCTTGTCCTGGCTCTGGGATTTGGCCCAGGCAATGGCGTCCTGGATCAGGGCTGCGTACTCGGGGATCTCGGAGGCCTTGAGTACCAGAGAGGGGTTGGTGGTGGCATCGATGGGCTGGTAGCGCTTGATGGCTTCGATGTCGCCGGTATCGGCAACCACTGTGGTCAGGGCTTTCAGCTGGGTCAATTTATCGGCCATGGCAAATATCATCTCTTTATGAGGGAGCAATCCCAGGGTGGTGGGCATGAGACGGCAGTTCTGAAATTAAATTACAAGATCCCGGCGGCTCAGGCTCAGAAAGGGGCGATGGGCAGGCCCCATCGTCATTGCCTGCCTAATTAATACGGATGTGGCGCATCCTGCAATAGGGGGGCTTGTATGCGAATCAGCCAGGTGGTGAAAGCGGTACCGGCTGTCGAGTGAAAGTGTTTGATAAAAAACGAGTTTTATTCATGGTGTGGCGGCTGGCTCCGACATGGAAAAGCGCAATTATTTTGGTGGATTCATGAATTTGTGCGGGAGGTCACATAAATAGTTCTGTCAGCTACTTGAAATTTAATTACGTGTAAAACGTTTTGCGTTACAACCCCTTGCCGATGAGGCATGAGAGGCAAACGCTTGTCTCCCTGATGTCGTTTCGCTCAGCGGTTTTTACCCCCATGGGATGAGTTGTAAAATGGTTCTCTATTGGCTCTAATTTGTGAGGGGCTGGGTTGCACATCAATTTTTGTTGATTTATTGCGTGCTAAATGAAGCTTTTTTGCATCAAATTGCTCGTTTTTTGTCTCCCCAGTGAGCCCTGTCACTATTCTGAATTCCCTCGCTATGCTAGATTCCGCCCCTTCGGCGCAATGCTGGTTCGGAAATTGACAGAGAGCGGTCAGCGCAGACTGGCCATGGATGTGATAACAACGAGAGAATTATGGACACCTTGATTGCAATGATTAACGACCTGATGTGGGGAGCCGTGCTCATTTACCTGCTGATCGGGGTCGGTATCTTCTTTACCTTCCGCCTGGGCTTTATCCAGATCCGCCACTTCGGCCACATGTTCTCGGTCCTGCGCAACAGTCGCAAATCCGACAGCGCCGGCATCTCCTCCTTCCAGGCTCTGTGTACCAGCCTGGCGGCCCGTGTTGGGACGGGCAATCTGGCCGGTGTGGCCGTCGCCATCTATCTGGGTGGCCCTGGCGCCGTCTTCTGGATGTGGCTGATCGCCTTCATCGGCATGGCCACCGCCTTCGTGGAGAGCACCCTGGCCCAGCTCTACAAGGTCAAGGATGAGGATGGCAACTACCGCGGCGGCCCCGCCTACTACATGGAGCGCGGCCTCGGCATGCGCTGGATGGGGGTGGTCTTCTCCCTCTGCCTGCTGCTGGCCTTCGGTCTGGTGTTCAACGCGGTGCAGGCCAACTCCATCAGCCTGGCCATGAACGTCGCCTTCGGCATCCCTGACTGGGTGAGCGGTCTGGCCCTGGTGGTGCTCTCCGGTCTCATCATCTTCGGCGGCATTCGTGGCATCGCCCGCTTTGCCGAGCTGGTGGTGCCCTTCATGGCACTGGCCTACATCCTGATGGCGCTGTTCGTGGTGTTCATGAACATCAGCGAGCTGCCGAGTATCTTCGCCCTCATCATCAAGTCTGCGTTCGGCATCGAGCAGGCAGGTTCCGGCGCCATGGGCTATGCCATCTCCCAGGCGATGATCAACGGCATCAAGCGCGGCCTCTTCTCCAACGAGGCGGGCATGGGCTCTGCCCCCAATGCTGCCGCCACCGCCACCCCCTATCCGCCGCACCCGGCCTCCCAGGGCTATGTGCAGATGCTTGGGGTCTTCCTCGATACCATCGTCATCTGTACCTGTACTGCCGCCATCATCCTGATGTCCGGCCAGTTCGAGCCGGGTTCCGGCGTGACCGGTGTCGAGCTGACCCAGCGCGCGCTCTCCTCCCAGGTGGGCGGCGGTGGCAACATCTTCATCGCAGCGGCCATCTTCTTCTTCGCCTTCACCTCCATCGTGGCGAACTACTCCTATGCGGAGACCAACCTGGTGTTCCTCGAGCACAACCACAAGGGTGGCCTGATGCTGTTCCGGATGTTCGTGCTGGGCATGGTGATGTTCGGCTCCGTGGGCGAACTGCCGACCGTGTGGGCTCTGGCGGATGTCTCCATGGGGCTGATGGCCATCGTCAACCTGGTGGCCATCCTGCTGCTCTCCGGCGTCGCCATCAAGCTGGCCAAGGACTACAACGACCAGCTCAAGGTGGGCCGCGTGCCGACCTTCGATGCCAACAAATACCCGGAGCTGCGCAGCCAGCTGGAAGAGGGGATCTGGGACAACCCGGGCAAGAAATAAGCCCGCGTTGCAAGGTGATTGAAGGGGAGCCATGGCTCCCCTTTTTCATGGGTAAAAAGAGGGGGCGGCTTCACACAGACTTCACAGAGCCTCATCGGCAGCACACCTCGCGGGAATATGCTGGGCTCATCAATCGCCGCCATGGCGATACCTTGCTAACGACAGTCAGGAGACATGCAATGCAACAACGACAATCCATCCTGTGGGGCGCTCTGGCCACCCTGATGTGGGCCGGTCTGGCTCATGCCGGTGACAAGGCGGTGACCGATCCCCTGCGCCCCGTGGTGGATGCCAGCATCCGGCCGCTACTCAAGGAGCACAGGATCCCGGGCATGGCGGTGGCCGTGCTCAAGGATGGCAAGGCCCACTATTTCAACTACGGTGTGGCCGATCGGGAGCGCGCAGTCGGTGTCAGCGAGCAGACCCTGTTCGAGATAGGCTCCGTGAGCAAGACCCTGACCGCGACGCTGGGGGCCTATGCCGTGGTGCAGGGGAGCTTCGAGCTCGATGACAAGGCGAGTCTGTTCGCCCCCTGGCTCAAGGGATCCGCCTTTGACAACATCACCATGGGGGAGCTGGCTACCTACAGCGCGGGCGGCTTGCCGCTGCAATTTCCCGAGGAGGTGGATTCGCTCGAGAAGATGCAGGCCTACTACCGCCAGTGGACCCCAGCCTACTCGCCGGGTTCCCATCGCCAGTACGCCAACCCCAGCATCGGGCTCTTTGGCTATCTGGCGGCGAGCAGCATGAAGCAGCCGTTCGATCGCCTGATGGAGCAGACGATCCTGCCGGGGCTTGGCCTGTACCATACCTACCTCAATGTGCCCGAGCAGGCCATGGGGCACTACGCCTACGGCTACTCGAAGGAGGACAAGCCCATCCGCGTCACTCCCGGCATGCTGGCGGACGAGGCCTACGGCATCAAGACCAGCTCGGCGGATCTGCTGCGCTTTGTGAAGGCCAGCATCAGCGGGGTGGATAATGCGGCCATGCAGCAGGCCATCGATCTGACTCACCAGGGCCAGTATGCGGTGGGGGAGATGACCCAGGGACTGGGCTGGGAGCGTTACGCCTATCCCGTCAGCGAGCAGACGCTGCTGGCGGGCAACTCCCCGGCGATGATTTACAATGCCAACCCGGCGGCGCCCGCGCCCGCTGCAACAGGGCACCCTGTGCTCTTCAACAAGACCGGCTCGACCA
The DNA here is from genome assembly GCF_027707845.1 of Aeromonas sp. QDB14. Lineage (NCBI taxonomy): Bacteria > Pseudomonadati > Pseudomonadota > Gammaproteobacteria > Aeromonadales > Aeromonadaceae > Aeromonas > Aeromonas sp. QDB14. The sequence goes on from NZ_JAPCJD010000077.1 coordinate 8,680, forward strand.
ACGGCTTCGGGGCCTATGTGGCCTTCGTGCCGGCCAAAGGGATCGGCGTCGTCATGCTGGCCAATCGCAACTACCCCAACGAGGCGCGCATCAAGGCGGCCCACGCCATCTTGACGCAACTGGCCAGGTAATGGAGCGCCTTCGCTGAGCCTTGAGGGCACGCCGCATCGCCGCGTGCCCGTTACTTCGGACCCAACCCCTCAAGGGCGACCTGGCAGGGGGCGGGTCGATGAGCATGCTAGTCCGGACCTCTCCTGCGGGAGATGTCCGAATTGGCATCCACCGAGTGCCATCTCGTCACTAGGCCCCGGCAGGCCGCCCGCTCTATAGTGCCCGGCATCTTCCTCTGCTTTTGCAGGATTGAGTTGTCAATCTCGCTGACAGCGCACCTGTGATGGTGAAACCTGCTGCTATGGAGCCTTCATGGGTATGTTTCTGCTGTGTACTTTTCTGATGATCATCCTCTATCCCCTCGGGATCGATCTCTATCTGGTGGCCGTGCCCCGCATTGCGCAAACCCTGCAGGGGAGCGAGGCGCAGATCCACACCGCTTTTTCCATCTATCTGCTGGGCATGGCGGCTACCGTGCTGCCGGGGGGCATGCTGGCGGATCGCCATGGCAGGCGCCCCGTGGTGCTGGGGGGCGCCCTCATCTTCGTGGTCGCCTCCCTGGTGGCGGCGGAGGCGACCGGCATCGCCCAGTTTTATCTGGGGCGTTTCTGGCAAGGGGTGGGCGCTGGAGCGCTCTACATCATGACCTTCACCGTGCTGCGGGATGTGCTGAGCCAGGCGCGCCTCGCGATGGCTCTCTCCCTCATCAACGGCGTGATCTGCGTCATTCCGGTGCTGGCTCCCGTACTCGGTTATCTCATCCTGTCGCACTTCGAGTGGCGCGGCATCTTCATGGGCATGGCGCTGGTGGCCGCCATCAGTGCCCTGGTCAACCTGCGACTGCTCAAGGAGACCCGCCCCGCCCGCCAGCCTGCGGGGGCATCGCCGCTGGCCCTGCTGGGCACGGCCCCCTTCATGCAGCGCGCCTTGCTGACCAGTGCCAGCGTGACCGCCATCCTGGTCTATGTGAGCGTCTCGCCCCTCGTCCTGATGACCACGTTCGGCCTGCCTCCCGAGCAGTACACCCGGCTGATGATGGCGATGGCCGGGGTGAGCATGTCCGCTTCCTTCCTGACCCCCTTGCTGCTGCGCTGGCTCGGCAAGGCAAGGGTGCTGGCGCTCTCCCATCTCGCCTACCTGCTGGCCTTGCTCGCCCTGTTGTGCAGCAGCGGGCCCGAAGGCGGCCTGTCCTGGCTGCTGGCGGGGTGTGCCCTGGTCTGCATCGGGTTTTCCTGCGGGTTCGGGGTGGCGATGGGGGAGGCGCTGGATGTGTGCGGGGATCAGGTGGCATCGGCCAGTGCCCTGCTCTGCATCATGCAGATAGGGTTGTCCGGGCTCTTCATCTGGGGGATGGGCCATCTGGGGATGCCTGCGCTCTGGATGCTGATCCTGGCACTCCTGCTGGCGCTGCTCGGTTACCTGGTGGTGAAGGTGCTGCTACCATGGCGTGCGATCCGGCGAGTCCGGGCTCGGGGATAGGAGATACGCGATGCGCAATCTGGGTGAACTCGATTTGAACCTGCTGGTGGTCTTCAGGCACCTGATGCAGGAGCGCAGCGTGGCGGGGGCGGCCAAGAAGCTGTGTGTCACCCCGTCGGCGGTGAGCAAGGCGCTCGGCAAGCTGCGGGACTGGTTCGGGGATCCCCTCTTCGTGCGCGTGCGCCAGGGCTTGCAGCCGACCAACCTCTCCCTGACCCTGGCAGAGGAGCTCAAGACCTGGTTCCAGCTCACCGAGAGCATCAGCACCCTCAACCGCGAGGCGATCCCCGAGGGGGCCCGCTTCAGTCTGGTGATGGAGTCCCCCTTCGGCATCAGCTTCCTGAGCGAGCTGCCCACGACCATCTACCAGAAGTACCCCCATTCCGTGGTCAGGATGTTGGGCTGTGATCACCACTCCCTCAACGACATCGTCAACGGGGAGGCGGACCTCGGCTTCTGCGCCCGGGAGACCCACGGCCGCTCCCATGCCAGGGTCAACCGGCTGCCCTATTACATCGATCACGAGGTGCTGTTCTGCGATCGTCCCGTGGTGTTCCTGCGCAAGGATCACCCCTTGCTCGGGCAGACGTGGTCGCTGACCCGCTTTCTGGCCTGCCCCCAGGTGAGCGTGGTGTGGGAGGCCAGCGACAGCTGGGCACTGGATGATCTGCTGGAGGACGAAGGCCACAGGCGGCAGGTGCCCATCATGGTGGCGAGCTTCGAGCAGGCGCTGCACATCGCCGCCCAAAAGAGCCACGAGCTGATCGCCGTGGTGCCCTCATATTGCGCGGACTATGCAGCCAGACATCACCCCGACCTCATCCCCATGCCGTTGCCGCTGGAAGAGTCCCTCTATGCCCAGCTGGAGATCGCCTTCATCCTGCTGTGGCACAAGCGCCACAATCAGGATGCCAAGGTGATGTGGTTGCGGGGGGAGATCCGGCGGCTCTATGGCCTGGCCGCGGCGGGGATGACGCGTTTTGCCTGGGGCGGGCCTATGGAGAGCGGGGCGGCGAAAGAGAAGCAAGGGGGAGGAGGCACCCCGGTTTAGTCGTACTGCTCTTCCATCCAGGCTTCGACGATGAGCTGGGCGGAGACGCCGTCCACGCTCCCCTTGTCCAGCGCCTTGTAGCCGCCACGTTCAAACAGGCGGGCGCGGGCATCCGTGGTGGTGAGCCGCTCGTCCTTGAACTCCACCGGCTTGCCGAAGCGGCCGTGCAGGCGATTGCCGAACTTGCGAGCTCGCACCGTGATTTCCTGGTCCGTGCCATCCATGTTGAGGGGCAGACCGACGATCAGCAGATCCGGTTGCCACTCCTTGATCAGCTTCTCTATCTCGTCCCAGTTGGGGATGCCGTCGTTGGCCTTGAGGGAGCGAAGGGGGCGGGCGCTGCCCGTGAGCTCCTGGCCGATGGCGACACCGATGCTCTTGGTGCCGTAGTCAAAGCCCATGATGCTGCGTGATGACATGGGGTCTCCTCGAAATGGATGGATAAATGAAGGGGGAAGCCCCCTCCCTGTCTCCCCCTGCTTGTGGGGGGAGGGCCGGGGTGTCAGCTATGGCCCACCTGGCTGGAGAGGTGCAGGGGGTTGACCCCAATGCTCGCGGCGGCTTGCTGCCAGCGCAGGTGGATGGGGGTATCGAAGACCAGCTTGGGATTGGGGGGGATCACCAGCCAGGCGCCATCCACCAGCTCCTGCTCGAGCTGGCCTGCACTCCAGCCGGCGTAACCGAGCGCCACCAGCCAGTGGTCCGGCGCCTCGTCGGTGCCCAGGGTCTCCAGGATGTCCTTGGAGGTGGTGACCATCATCTCGTCGCTCACCTGCAGGGTGGAGTTGAAGCCCGGGCGGAAGCTGTGCAGCACGAAGCCGCGATCCCCGTGCACCGGGCCCCCCTGCAACACCGGCTGTTTCATCTCGGCGGTGGCGGGGGGATTGAGGTTGAGCTTGGTCAGCATGGCGTCCAGGGACATGTCGACCGGAATGTTGACCACCAGTCCCATGGCGCCTTCGCTGCTGTGTTCGCACAGATAGACCAGGGAGCGCTGGAAATAGGCGTCCGTGAGGCTCGGCATGGCGAGCAGAAAGTGATTTTGCAGTGTTTGCATGGAGCGTATGTATCTCTTAGCGTGCAAAGGTATTTGGGGTGATTATGGCAGTTGATGGCGGCGGGCAAAACCGCTTTTTGCCGGCAGTCAAAGGGGCCTTCACGGCCCCTTGTGTGTGTTTCCTCGCTGCGGCAACGGGTCGCTGGGGAAGGGGTCAGCGGCCCAGTCGGCGCTCGATGGCGTCCATCAGCATGCCGGTAATGGAGACGTCGAAGGCCGCCTCAATCTCGCGGATGCAGGTCGGGCTGGTGACGTTAATCTCGGTCAGGCGATCGCCGATGATGTCGAGGCCGACGAAGATGAGCCCCTTCTCTTTCAGGGTCGGGCCCACCGCGCGGGCGATGGCCCAGTCCGCTTCGCTCAGGGGGCGGGCCTCACCACGGCCACCGGCCGCCAGGTTGCCACGGGTCTCACCCTGGGCCGGGATCCGGGCCAGGCAGTAAGGTACCGGCTCGCCGTCCACCACCAGCACCCGCTTGTCGCCATCCTTGATGGCGGGCAGATAGGTCTGCGCCATGCAGTACTGGCTGCCGTGAGAGGTTAATGTCTCGATGATGACACCGACGTTGGCGTCATCCTCCTTCATGCGGAAGATGGAGGCGCCGCCCATGCCGTCGAGCGGCTTGAGGATGACGTCCTTGTGCTTGGCGTGGAAAGCCCGCAGCTTGTCGGCTCTGCGAGTGACGAGCGTGGTCGGGGTGTGCTCGGCAAACCAGGCAGTGTAGAGCTTCTCGTTGGCGTCGCGCAGGCTCTGGGGCTTATTGACGATGAGGCAACCCTCATCCTCGGCCCGCTCCAGCATGTAGGTGGCGTAGATGAACTCGGTGTCGAAGGGGGGATCCTTGCGCATCAGGATCACATCCAGGCTGGAGAGCGGCTGATCCACCACCTCGCCGAGGCTATACCAGTCGGCATAGTCATATTTGACGGTGAGCGGACGCATGGTGCCGAAGGCGCGACCGGCCTCCATGTAGAGATCCTTCATCTCCAGATAGAACAGCTCGTAGCCGCGCTTTTGCGCCTCTTCGAGCATGGCGAAGCTGGAGTCCTTCTTGATGTTGATGGCCGAGATGGGGTCCATCACGATGCCGAGTTTAATGGTCATCCGAGTTTCCTTCCTAATGGCTCGATTGGATGTGATGACCCCCTCCCTGCCTCCCCCTTCACAAGGGGGAGGGGCCTGTTGCTCCCTCCCCTGCGAAGGGGAGGGCTGGGGTGGGGTCGGCTGTCAGGCCAGATCGCCGAAGCGGCATTGCAGCGCAGTAATCGCCGTCAGGGCGGCGGTTTCGGTACGCAGCACCCGTGGCCCCAGCAGCATCTCCTTGAAATCTTCCTGCACGGTACGGGCGATCTCGTCGCTGGACAAGCCCCCTTCCGGGCCGATCAGCAGGCGCACGCCGTGCTCGGGGATGGGCAGGGTGTTGATGCTGTAAGGGGCGCGCGGGTGCAGGTTGAGCTTGAGCTCCTGAGTCTCTTCCGCCAGCCAGGCGTCCAGCTCCATCGGCATGCGCACCTCGGGCACGGTATTGCGACCGCACTGCTCGCAGGCACTGATCACCACTTTTTGCCACTGCTCGCGTTTTTTCTCCAGCCGATCGGCGGGCAGCTTGACGCCGCAGCGCTCGGAGAAGAGGGGCGTGATGCAGGTGACGCCGAGCTCCACGGATTTCTGGATGGTGAAGTCCATCTTGTCGCCGCGGCTGATCACCTGACCCAGGTGGATGGCCAGCGGTGACTCCACCGAGCGGGTCTCGCAACTGTCGATGGTCACCTCAACGGACTTCTTGCCCACACTGGTGATGGTGGCGGGGTACTGGTGGCCGTCGCCGTTGAACAGCTCGAGCTGCTGGCCCGGCTGCATGCGCAGCACGCGGCCGATGTGATTGGCACCGTCTTCCGACAGGGCGAGGGTCTGGCCCACCTGCAGGCTGGCCGGTTCATAGATACGTGGAATGCGCATGGCTGATAGTCAGTCTCTTGCTTGGAAACCCTTCAATACCCTACTGCACGGCGGCGAGCAAGGCTCGCGAGACAGAGAGTGAAGGGATTCAGGAGGAGGGGGACGCTCCCCCTCCCTGGTCAAATGGGGTTACTGGCACTGCTTTTCAATGAAGGGATTGGTATTGCCCTGCAGCTTGCCGATACGGCGGTTGCGCTCGCACTCCCAGCGATCAGCCGGATACTGCCTGTCCCAGGCTTCGTAAAGCTTGCGCTGCTGGGCTGCCAGACGCAGTCCGTACTGCTGGCTCATGTAGAGGTAGGCGCGTGCGATCTGGCCACGCACCGGCCCCTTGGGCGGCTGCACCTGGCGCTCCTTGAAGTCCACCAGCATCTGGCACTTGCCGTACTGGTTCGGTTTGCCGTTCCAGTCGCTGAAGCGGAAGTTCGCCCGATCGCCGTTCACCTCGCCGATGGCGGGGAAGAGGTTGTGCATGTCTCCCTCCATCCTGTTGAACTCGTCGCTCTTGCCGCAATTCTTGCGACCCCCGTCCTGCCAGCACTGGAGCTGGTGGCCGAACTCCCAGGCGGGCACCACGTGCTCCCATTCGATGCGGGAGGCCCGCTCGGCTTGCTTGCGCGGCAGGTAGCCGCAGCTCTCCCAGTCGGGGGCCATCTTCTTGCCGCTGAACTTGATGTTGCAGCCGCAGTAGAAGGTGACGGGGTGGCTCTGGTAGAGCTTGTTCAGATCCTGCTTGGCGGCGCGAAAGGTCTGGATGTTGTCGGCATGGGCCGGGGCGCTGACCAGCAGGGCCAGGCAGAGGGAGAGCAGAGGGCGAAACATGAATATCCTTGGCAATGAGACAGTTGAATGAAGTAAGCGCGCACCCTATCACAGGAGCGCGACACGGGGTGACTCAATCCGCCGTCGTGTCGCGCTGCCACACCAGGGGCTGGCGACAGCGGCGGCAGTGATAGCGGGCCTCGCCGCGTATCACCTTGTTGTGGCGGCGCACGGAGAGGGGATGCTGCTGGCAGGCGCAGGCATACACGAAGGTGCGCTGGGCCAGCACCCCCAGATCGAAGCTGTGGGTGGTGCTGGGTTCGAGGCCGAACAGCTCCCGCATCACCGACTGCCACTGGCGGCCATGGGGCAGTACCCGGCTCTTGCCGCGCCCCTCTCCCCAGAGCGCATAGACCAGCAGGTGCGCCACCTCGTGGGGCACCACTTCCCTGAGAAACGCCTGCTGATTGGCCTGATAGAGCGCCGGATTGAAACGCAGCTCCCAGGTTTGCAGCCGAGCAGACCCTGCCGCCCGGCCCCGCATGTTGCAATGGACTTGCGGGCGGGGAAAGGTGCGGCCAAGGCGCGTTTCGGCCTGCACAAAGCAGGCCTCGACACGCGCGAGCAGCGTCTCGATGAGGGCGGGGTCAAGCCGGGTGGCAGTGGCAGGCATGGGATCCTCGGGACAGGACACTAAAGCAAAAGGGGAGCCAGGCTCCCCTTTTATCACAACCTCGAGCCTTACAGGCCAGCGGCAGCGCGCAGCAGCTCGGCCTTGTCGGTCTTCTCCCAGGGGAACTCGTCGCGGCCGAAGTGGCCGTAAGCGGCGGTTGCCTGGTAGATCGGGCGCTTCAGATCCAGCATCTCGATGAGGCCATAGGGGCGCAGCTCGAAGAACTCGCGCACCAGCTTGACCAGCAGGGCTTCGGCCACCTTGCCGGTGCCGAAGGTTTCGACGCTGATGGAGGTGGGCTCGGCCACGCCGATGGCGTAGGAGACCTGCACTTCACAGCGATCCGCGAGACCTGCGGCCACGATGTTCTTGGCCACGTAGCGGGCGGCGTAGGCGGCGGAGCGGTCCACCTTGGACGGATCCTTGCCGGAGAAGGCGCCACCACCGTGACGGGCCATGCCGCCGTAGGTGTCAACGATGATCTTGCGACCGGTCAGACCGCAGTCACCCATGGGGCCGCCGATGACGAAACGACCGGTCGGGTTGATGAAGTACTTGGTGTCCTTGTTGATCCACTCGGCGGGCAGCACCGGCTTGATGATCTCTTCGCGCACCGCTTCCACCAGATCGCTGTGGCTGATGGAGTCGCAATGCTGGGTGGAGAGCACCACGGCATCGACACCCAGGATCTTGCCTGCGTCGTCGTAGGCGAAGGTCAGCTGGCTCTTGGCGTCCGGACGCAGCCACGGCAGGGTGCCGTTCTTGCGCACTTCTGCCTGACGCTTCACCAGCAGGTGGGAGTAGGTGATGGGCGCGGGCATCAGCACGTCGGTTTCGTTGGTGGCGTAGCCGAACATCAGGCCCTGGTCACCGGCACCTTGCTCCAGCGGGTCGGTACGGTCGACGCCCTGGTTGATGTCCGGAGACTGTTTGCCGATGGCGTTCAGCACGGCGCAGGAGTCGGCGTCGAAGCCCATGTCGGAGTGGGTGTAACCAATCTCGCGCACGGTGTCGCGCACGATCTGTTCGATGTCGACCCAGGCAGAGGTGGTCACTTCGCCGGCTACCATCACCATGCCGGTCTTGACCAGGGTTTCGCAGGCGACGCGCGCCTTGGTGTCCTGCTGCAGGATGGCGTCCAGCACCGCATCGGAGATCTGGTCGGCGATTTTATCGGGATGGCCTTCGGAGACCGACTCGGAAGTAAACAGCTTTGCCATGTTTGGTTCTCGATTCGTAAGGGTTATCGCCTTGGCCATAACCGGATAATGACAGGATGACTGTAGAGGTATCTACATCTGGACGTCTATTTTAAATAGGTCATCCGGTGATTGCCAGCACTATTTGGGGGTGGAGCCGCCCGGGGCGGGATGGGGAAGGGATCCACCTCCATGGAGGTAAGGCAGGGGGCGGATTGAATCGTTTTCCCCGCCCAGAAAAGCGATTGTGCTCCCAAAGCCACTTTATTCGCCCAGATAATATTTGCACGCCGCGCCCCCTGCTGGGACAATAACGCGCCTTAATCTTGGCCATCAAATGAAGCAATCGCAGGAGATACAGATGCCTTCTCGTAAAGAGCTTGCCAATGCCATTCGTGCATTGAGTATGGATGCCGTTCAAAAAGCCAACTCCGGTCACCCGGGCGCCCCCATGGGAATGGCGGATATCGCTGAAGTGCTGTGGCGCAGCCACCTCAAACACAACCCGAACAACCCCAAGTGGGCCGACCGCGACCGTTTCATTCTCTCCAACGGCCACGGCTCCATGCTGCTGTACTCCCTGCTGCACCTCTCCGGTTATGACCTCTCCATCGACGATCTGAAAAACTTCCGCCAACTGCACTCTCGCACCCCGGGTCACCCGGAGTACGGTTATGCGCCGGGCGTTGAAACCACCACCGGCCCGCTGGGTCAGGGCATCACCAACGCCGTGGGCATGGCGATCGCCGAGAAGGCCATGGCCGAGCAGTTCAACCAGCCGGGTCACGACATCGTCGACCACTACACCTACGCCTTCATGGGCGATGGCTGCCTGATGGAAGGTATCTCCCACGAAGCCTGCTCCCTGGCCGGCACCCTGGGCCTGGGCAAGCTGATCGCGTTCTGGGATGACAACGGCATCTCCATCGACGGTCACGTAGAAGGCTGGTTCACCGACGACACTCCCAAGCGCTTCGAAGCCTACGGCTGGCACGTCATCCCGGCCGTTGACGGTCATAACCCGGAAGCCATCAACGCCGCCATCGAAGCCGCCAAGGCCGAGACCGGCAAGCCGACCCTGATCTGCTGCCGCACCATCATCGGCTACGGTTCCCCGAACAAGTCCGGCTCCCACGACTGCCACGGCGCACCGCTGGGCAACGACGAGATCGCCGCCGCCCGTGCCTTCCTGAAGTGGGACCACGCGCCGTTCGTCATCCCGTCCGACATCGCCGCCGAGTGGAACGGTCAGGAGAAGGGCGCCAAGCTCGAATCCGACTGGGCTGCCAAGTTCGCCGCCTATGAAGCCGCTCACCCGGCCCTGGCTGCCGAGTTCAAGCGCCGCTCCGCTGGCGAGCTGCCGGCCAACTGGGCTGCTGAATCCGCCAAGATCATCGAAACCCTGCAGGCCAACCCGGCCAAGATCGCGACCCGTAAAGCGTCCCAGAACTCCCTGGAAGCCTTCGGCAAGCTGCTGCCGGAATTCATGGGCGGCTCCGCGGATCTCGCGCCGTCCAACCTGACCATGTGGTCCGGCTCCAAGTCCCTGACTCCCGAGAGCGCCGCAGGCAACTACATCCACTACGGCGTGCGCGAGTTCGGCATGTCCGCCATCATGAACGGCATCGCCCTGCACGGTGGTTTCATCCCCTACGGCGCCACCTTCCTGATGTTCATGGAGTACGCCCGCAACGCCCTGCGCATGGCCGCCCTGATGAAGCAGCGCGCCATCTTCGTCTATACCCACGACTCCATCGGTCTGGGTGAAGATGGTCCGACTCACCAGCCGGTGGAGCAGATCGCCTCCCTGCGTCTGACCCCGAACATGAGCACCTGGCGCCCGTGTGACCAGGTAGAGTCCGCCATCGCCTGGAAACACGCCATCGAGCGTACCGACGGCCCGACCTCCCTGATCTTCTCCCGTCAGAACCTGGCCCAGATGGACCGCACCGCCCAGCAACTGGCCGATGCCGCCAAGGGTGGTTACGTGCTGAAGGATTGCGCCGGTACCCCGGAGCTGATCCTGATCGCCACCGGTTCTGAAGTGGAGCTGGCCGTGGCTGCCTATGAGCAGCTGACTGCCAAGGGCCGTGCCGTGCGCGTGGTCTCCATCCCGTCTACCGACGTGTTCGACGCTCAATCTGCCGAGTACAAAGAGTCCGTCCTGCCGGCCGCCGTCACCAAGCGTGTGGCCATCGAAGCCGGCATCGCCGACTACTGGTACAAGTACGTGGGCTTTGGCGGCAAGATCATCGGCATGCGCACCTTCGGTGAGTCTGCCCCGGCCGAGCTGCTGTTCAAGGAATTCGGCTTTACCGTGGAAAATGTGGTGGCGACCGCTGAATCCCTGTAATCGCTGATTGCTTTGTATAGAACTGAAAAGCGCCTCCCTCGGGAGGCGCTTTTTTTATTGAAATTTATAAATATCATTTATGGATATAAGTAAATAATATTGATAGGGAAGGTGCGAATAAGCGGGGAAATTCTTCTCGGCTGACTCAGTCATTTCATTTCTTCATGTTTGAGCCGATTT
>NZ_JAPCJD010000078.1:0-19460 GCF_027707845.1 Aeromonas sp. QDB14
TGCCGATACGATCCCGAGCTCAACCCCAGCTACCAGCAGTTGGCCGAGCACTATCAGGTGGCGGTGATGCCAGCTCGTCCTTACAAGCCCAAGGACAAGGCCAAGGCGGAGGTGGGTGTGCAGATCGTCGAGCGCTGGATCCTGGCCCGTCTACGCCATCAGACCTTCTTCTCGCTTGCCGAACTCAACCAGTGCATCCGTGCCTTGCTGAACGAACTCAACGAGCGTCCGTTCAAGCAACTGCCCGGTAACCGACGTGACGCATTTGAGCAGTTGGACCGCCCGGCACTGGGACCACTGCCGGTGCATCCCTATCGCTATGTCGCCATCAAAACGGTCAAGGTCAACATCGACTATCACGTCAGCTATGAGCAGCACCATTACTCGGTGCCACACCAGTATGTGGGTCAGCAACTGGAGCTCCATGCAGGCGACACACTGCTTCAGGTCTATCACCAGCAACAGCTGGTCGCGAGCCATCCACGTAAAACCATCCCGGGGATGAGCACGCTCCCTGAGCACATGCCGGAACGTCACAGCAAGCAGCAACGCTGGACCCCAGGGCGTCTTAAACAGTGGGCTGCTGACATCGGACCGAGCACCTTGTGCTGGGTTAGCGAACGGTTGGAAGAGAAAGCCCATGCCGAGCAGGCATACCGACTCTGCCTGGGGCTGCTGAGTCTTAGCCGGGAGTATCCGCCATCACGGGTTGAAGCCTGTTGCCAGTTGGCCAACCGGGAAGGTCTGGTGCGACTCAAACAGCTCAAGTCGGTGCTGACCAGTGGCCGCGACCAACTGCCCGCAAGCCCGCTGAGCTACCCAGAGTTACCGCAAGAGCACGAGAACATCCGTGGCCCCCAGAGCTTCCACTAAAGAGGATACGCCCCATGACCCAACAAACCCTGACCCGCCTGAGAAACCTGAAACTGACCGGCATGGCGGATGCCGTGCAACAACAACTGGAACATGCGAGTACCTACGAAGGGCTGCCCTTCATCGAGCGGCTAAGCCTGCTGGTCGAACACGAACAACTGAGCCGGGAGCAGCGTAAGCAAACTCGGCTGGTCAAGCAGGCAAGGCTCAAACTCCAGGCCACGGTGCAGGAGCTGGACTACCAGTCAGCACGCAACCTGGAGCGGTCACAGGTAGCAAACCTGGCCCAAGGAGAGTGGCTGCGCCGGGGCCAGAACCTGCTCATTACCGGCCCCTGTGGCTGTGGAAAAACCTACCTGGCTTGTGCGCTGGGCTACCAAGCCTGTCAGCAAGGGCATAGCACTCGTTACTACCGGCTGCCACGTCTGCTGCTTGAGCTGAGCCAGGCCAAGGTAGATGGCAGTTACGCCAGACTGTTGGGTCAACTGGCAAGGATAGAGCTGCTGATCCTGGATGACTGGGGACTGGAAGCGGTGAGTGCCGAACAGCGCAACGCACTGCTGGAGATCATGGATGATCGGTATGGGAAATACTCGACGATAGTGGTCAGTCAGCTGCCAACTGAAGAGTGGTACGCGAGCTTGGGTGACAACACCCTGGCAGATGCGATCCTGGACCGGCTGATGCACAACGCTCACCGGCTGTCACTGAAGGGAGAATCGATGAGGAAGAGGAGAAGTGAGTTGACCCAATCTGAACAGTCGAGTTAGAAACGAGATGACGTGAGCGCGTTAAGGATCAGGGTGTTCACGTTGGCCGGAATGGCTGTTCAACTTCGCCGGAATACGCAGCTGTCACTCCGGACTATGAAGAGGGCTTGCGCTCCAGGGTCGCGGCAACGGATCTCGCCGCCGAGCCGGTGAGCAAGGGCTCACCCGGATAAAGCACCAGGGCCTCGGCCCGCAGGCGATCGGCCTCCTCACGCCTCCCCAGGGCATTGAGGGCGATCACCATGTTGGCGTAAATATTGGCCCTGGGGGTATGGCGCACGAACCCCTGTCCCCAGTCGAGATAGGCCTCCAGCTCCCCCTTGTTGTTGCTCTGCAGGCCCACCATCAGCCGCACCGCGTTCACGTCAAACTCCACCCGGGTCAGCCAGGCCATGGGATTGACGATGTCGAGCAGAAGCGCCGGCTGCTTGTAACCGCCCCGCTCATACTTGGTCACCACCCAGGCGGTGTGCAGGGCCGTCAGCATAAAGGGCACGACTATGAGGGGAATGGCGATGGCCGCGAAGCGCAGCAAGAGCCAGGGGCGACAGACATGCTCCCGCCAGTTGGCGTGGCCGGCCAGCCCCTCCTCCTCCACTTCCGCATCCACCACATGGATGAGCAACAGCAGCGCCCACCACAGGGCAATGGCGTGGTAGAAGGGATATTCGGTCTGGGTATGCAGCAGGATGGGCGTGACCAGGGCCAGCAAGGCCGCCCCCCTGACGATGCCAGCACGACCCAGCCGCCACAGCAGGGCGACCCCCATCAGCACCATGCCGAGCATGGGGGCCAGCCCCCCCTCCACCGCCCAGTAGAGAAACTCGTTGTGGGGGTGATCCAGGTTGTATTCGATCTGCACCATGGCGGGGTTCAGCGCCTTGTCGGCCATGTAGTGCTGAAGAAAAACGGACTCGAAGCTGCCGTAGCCCCAGCCGGTCCAGGGTGCCTCGGCGATGAGCCTGGCAGCATAGGGCCAGTAGACCGAGCGCATGCCGCCGGATTGATAGATTTCAAGACCCCGTTTGACCCCCGATAATCCGTAGAGAGATAGCAGCCCCAAGGCTATGCCCAACCCAACCAGCGCCAGAACCCTGCCCAACTGGTGCTGGCGATAGAGCTGCGGAACAAGCAGGGACAGTGCCAGCAGCCCACCCAGTTGCCCCACACGCGACTGCAGCACCACCAGCAACACCGACGTCGCGAGGATCACGCCATAACGCAACCCTTTGAGCCAGGGGTTGGCGTGCCCCCTCATCTCCAGCCAGATGGCCAGCGACAGACCAGTCGCCATGAAGCTCGCCATCACGTTGGGTTGCTGGAAGATGCCGTAGGGGCGGTTGACCTTGGTGTCATAGCCCAGCCAGTTGCCCGGCACCAGCAGGTAGTACTGCACCAGGCCGAGCAGCGCCTCTATGGCGACGGCACCCAGCAGCAGATAGAGCAGCCGGTCGCGCGCGCCGCGATCCAGCCGCCACTGGTAGAGGCTGGCGAGGAACAGCAGGCCGGCAAACAGCCCCAGCAGCCGGGGAATGGCATAATCCTTGAGCGCGAAGCCGGGATAGGCCATGGGCAGCAACAGCAGCAAGCCGCCAAGCCACAGGGCCGTCAGCAGCGGCGAGACCATCAGCCGCTGGTTGAGGGTGACCTGCCACAGCCCCAGGGCCATCACCAGGCTCGCGAAGATCCAGCCCCAGGCGTTGAACGGCAGGTAGAGCCCGGCCCCGCCGGGGTTGTGCATAAAGAAATGCATACCCAGCAGCCAGTACAGCACGCTGATCACCCCAAAGGCCCTTGCTGTTGACGTCATCTTCCCTGACCTCCATGCATTCATGTTCATAACACTATCCCCCAGGCAACAAAAAGGGGGCCGAGCCCCCTTTGATGCACTTGGCATCGATTATGCATGTTCTGGCTCGGGCTTGCGAAACGCATGGCGCACCAGCACTATGCCCACCCCCAGCATGCCGCCGAGCAGGGTGGCCAGCACCACGACCAAGGGGCGCTTGGGCTTGTCGCGAGTCAGAGGCTCATCGGGGGCATCCAGATAAGAGAAGGGGCGGAAGCTTATTCCTTCTAAAGAAATTTGTTTCAAGCGTGCCATCTGTACCTTTAACTTTGGTAACTCAGGCTTGTAGAGTTCAATATCAAGAGATTTGAGCAAAGCGAGTCTTTCATCCAATCCCTTAGTTCCCAGCGAGATTGAGAAACGTTCACGACTGTCGTAGTTTTCTAACGGAGCACTGACTCCTGCTGCCTTAGCAATGCTGTTGGCTAATGCCGTCTCAGAAACATCCTGTTTCAGAGCGCGCTTGGCATCTTCCTGCATCAGCACATATCGGGTAGAGATCCCCTCCAGTTGGAGCACACGCTCTTCACTGAGTCGGTGAACCACCTTCTGTTGCTGTAACTTGATGATGTAATCGATATAACCTTCTAACATTACCAAGGAGCCCTCAGCTGTAGGGGCTGAGAAGCTGATCTCAATACCCGGAACCTCCCCCTTCTTGTCTACAGGTGCGGCTGACATCAGTTTGGCCCAGTCACGCAGCCAGCGCCGACGAGCCTTATCATCAAGTCCCAACTCTTCTACCTGCTCGGCAAACAGTGGGCTTGCTTTCAAATATTCCCGACGATTTTCGTAAGCATTAAATTCCTGAATAAACTCTTGATAAAGAACCTTACCACTAGGGAACCCCTTAAGTCCCAAGGCTTCGGCTTGTATCGCAACCTTGCGCATTGGCAACAAATCTTCCGGCTTGGGAGCCGTGATCACCGCCTTGGTAGACCACTGCTCGGGAGCACTCAATGCATAAACAACCCCAAAAACAGCAAACAGTACTGTGAGGATAATGATCAGCATCTTCTGCCGCCACAGCACTAGCGCGAGCTCGCGCAGATCGAGCTCCTCGCTGGATGAAGACTGCCAACCTTGCAGCAATTGGGCATCAGATTTGGAGGTTATCTCTTTATTAGTCATAACGACACTCATTTCCTAATAAGTTCAGGGAAGGCCTAAAGGTGCCTGACGATCTCTATCAGATAAAATCAGGGGCATATCAGCTATCAGAGGCCAAACAATAGCCAGTGCAGGTTCAGCCCAATTAAGTGTGCGCTCATCTTCAGGATTGTAATAGTCTGTACATTTATAAAGCACATGAGCCCATTCAGTTAACACGTAGAACCCATGAGCAAAACCAGGGGGAATCCATAAAGAAATAGCTTCCTCTGCGGAAAGCAACTGCCCAACCCATTGACCATATGTTGGACTCTCTCGACGCAGATCGACCGCCACATCAAAGATAGTCCCAGAAAGAGATTGTACTAGTTTACCTTGTGACTGCTCCCCCTGGTAGTGCAATCCGCGTAGTGTTCCTTGTTTGGACCGACTTAAGTTCTCCTGCACGAAGGAAAAGTCACCACAATACCTTACAAACTCGCTTTGGCGAAATAATTCCATCAATTCACCACGCTCATCTCTATGAAGAGTGTGGTGAATTAATTTAACATCAGGAATGGAAAGTGGTTCAAATTTCATTCAATCATCTATCATTTAATGAAGCTAATTTCATTGCTCTTTCACCAATAACTGAAGTGTGTCTCTTACTCCAATTTTCCAAAATGGCAAACTCAGACCAAAAGTTTGACAAAAACGACTTGCATCAAGCCGAGAGTTTAAAGGTCTGGGAGCAGCACTCACATAATCACCACTCGCTATTGGAATGATAGCAGGCACTTTATTCAATATCCCCATATTATAAGCCTCCTTAAAAATAAAATCGGCATAGTGGTACCAACTTACAAATCCTGAGGCAGCGACATGGTAAGTACCATCCAAACCCGGATTATCAAGCGACATTGTAATGGCTCGGAGTGTTACAGCGGCCAACATAGCCGCTGATGTGGGTGACCCAATTTGATCGCAGATCACGGGCAAAGAATCTTTTTCCAGTCCTAGACACAACACTGTTTTCAAAAAATTGTGCCTGTGAGGACTATGCAGCCAGCTAGTTCTGAGTATTAGATGGCGGCAACCACTATCCAAAATAGCCTGCTCACCCCGCCACTTGCTGAGGCCATACACATTGAGAGGAGCTGGCGCATCATCCTCCCGCCACGCTCTATTTCCACTGCCATCAAAGACATAGTCAGTAGAAAAATGAACCAATAAGGCCCCCACTCTCTTGGCTGCGGAGGCTAATGCCTCCACCGCCAGAGAATTTATCTGATAAGCCAACATTGGTTTAGTCTCAGCCTGGTCGACTTGGGTATAGGCAACTGTGTTGATTATCACTTTTGGCCGACACTGCATCACCAAGTCGGCTAGTTTTTCAGGAGCAAGAAAATCGACATCCATTCGATTAGGAAAGCATGCAACCCTGTTATCGGTCAAATAGAGAAACGTCAGCCCTAACTGCCCCGTGCCACCCAATATAAGTTGGTGTACTTGGTTATCAAAGTGGCTCATTGGCAGTCTTGGGTCGGATTCTGGCGAGAATACGCCAAATATTGCTAATCAATTGATAATAAAAAATAAAGACCAGAATAAAGAGGAGTAAACTGATCCATTCCGGTACAGCGCCATATTCAAGTCCAATCCCTACTGCAGCAAGTAAAGAAGCAATACTGCAAATCACAATCAATGCCTGATGCGACGAAAGCCCAGCCCTCATGCAGATATGATGTAGATGTTCGCGATCCGGCTTGAAAGGTGAAACCCCCTTGCGAATACGTCGCACCATTATGCAAGTCATATCCATAAGAGGAATCGCAATCAGCCAAAGCGCCGTAACCGGGTTCATCTGTGCTTTAGGCCCTTGAGTACCCTGCAACAAAACCCAGATCACTGTAAAACCGATTAGCATACTCCCCGCGTCTCCCATGAAGACTTTTTTTCGCACTCCAAATGGAAAACCTAAATTTAATAATATATAGGGAAGAACTACGATCATCATCATCAGACAGAAACGAGCCAGCGGTAATTGATGATCAACATAATTAATGTAAGATAGCGCCCCAAAAGTAACCATGGTTAACCCACCGAGCAACCCATCGATACCATCGACCATATTGAACGCATTGATCGCGCCGAGCACAGCAAAAACAGTAACTATATATCCTAAGGGCCCTAATGTTAGTTCGAATCCTAAAAGGACCCCCCCCAAGCTTTTTAAAGATAGGCCAGCACCAAAGATCATTGCGCAAGAAATTAATATCTGAACTACCAAACGAATCCGGTAATCGACATCATACTTGTCATCAATCGCCCCCATGATTACTAGTACAGAGGCACAAAGAACATAAATATCAGAGTTTGCTAACAGTTCCTGCTTAAACCATAGTGCTAGCATCAACGTAAAATAGATAGATATACCACCAACAAGAGGAACCATACCTTGATGCAACTTCCGCTCATTAGGGCGATCAACCAAGTTAATTTTTTTTGCTACTACTCTTGCAATCCATAGTACGAAAAGCGCAGTAAAAAATAGGGCTATATATTCCATAAAATATAACTCACAATTCATAACAGTCACGTAGAGACTCAAAGAACCTAACAATATACATTGCTAGTTCGTAAGTATAAAAAAAACACCTCTCAAAACTCAAAGCACTACAAAAAGATTCTCTTATATAAAAGATATCAAAAATCAAAGCTTACCTGTTTTCCATAAAGTATAAAAACGAATTAATTTTGACTGCCTGAATATTCTTTGTGGTTGCAATAACAGCCTAAAAGCCCATTCTAAATTCAATGCCTGGAAAAACTTAGGTGCGCGAATGACCTCTCCGGTGAATACATCATAGGTTCCTCCAACTCCCATGAAAAATGCCTGAACACCACTATTCAGACACTTTTGGATAAGCTTTTCTTGCCTCGGAGAACCCATGGCAATGGAGACGAATTGAGCGCCAGATTGCTTTATCATATCTATAACTAATTTCTCATCATCAAAATAACCATTTTGCCTCCCAACCAAGTTTACACCCAGGCTAGAAACTAGCTTTTCTGCTACATTTATTGAGACCGCTTCAGATGCACCGATAATATATACCGGAGTATTTTTCTCCGCTGCTCGCTTCATCAACTCCTCCCACAAATCACACCCAGGGATACGTGAGAAATTTTTAGAGTATTTTTCGTTTGTAGCTTTAACAACACCAATACCATCCATATAATTTAGTGTTGATAAAGACAATATATTTCTTAAGACATCGTCATCGATTGCTGTTATTATTTTTTCAGGATTTATTGCAACTGCATATGAAGCTTTTCCAAAAAGCTCACCAGATATTATCTCTCCAGCCTGTTCAATAGAATTAAACCCTGTTAGGGTTATACCACCTAGTTCTATCTTATCAATGTTCATATGTATCGAGTATCTTTCTAATAACATGTTCTTGTTTATATTGCCTGACGAAGACCGCATTTATTTTCTCACGCTTTCTATCATCCATAATAAAATCTATTTTTTCCGCGAGGAGTTGGTCTGACATACTCGCAAGAGAGTTTTCAAATCCAGATAGGATCAAGGGAACATCACCAACAGGGGTGGATACTACGGGAGTACCTAGAGCCAGTGCCTCTTTAATTGTCTGTGGTGACCCCTCATATATAGAGGTCATTACAACACACGCAGCACCACTTATACACTCTAGTACCTCCTCTCGCCCCATGTTTACTAAACATTTATAGCTAGGTTTATTGCGGGTCAACTCACAGACACGGAGAAAGCGTTGAAAGTTCTTTTCAGGACGCTCTGGGGAAGACGGAAATAGCACATAATCTTCTACAGGACGTTGAAATTGAGAATCGAAGAACTCATCAGAAATACCACATGGGATCCATATTACCTTTTCACCTAAGAAATCAAGCTCATGTTTGAGCTCCATACTCACAGCAATAACCCTATCAAACCATCGACTAACCCAACGAGAACCTCTAGTTACAATCTTGCTAGCGCCTAACACATCCGAACCATGCACAGTTAATATTAATCTAGCCCCATGAAAGCGAGCAAGAAAAAGTGCCGGAAGAATCACAAGAGCAGTCATTCCAAAATGGACATGAATAACATCAAACTTTTGAAATAAAACCTTCTTCAATACATCAAAAAGTAATTTTGGCCCATACTTAAAAACACCTCTTACTCCTGATGTATGCGCAACTGTCAGTTCACATGACTTAGTATTCTCTGTCGCCTCAACTTGTTCCTTTACAAATATACCAAAATATGGATGGTGTTTACATGGATACATGTTTGATACAACTAAAACTTTTAGCATCTAAACTCCTGAAGGCAGCGACAGAAACAAAAGAATACATAATCACAAAGTATAGTTGTGAAGGATATGAGCCTCCTAGCGATTCTATAAAAATAACAAAATAACAGCTCAGAACTAAGAAGATGAGCCTGGCTGGTATTTTATTTCTATTTTTAATAACCCTGTAGCAGGGATATAGCCAAAGAGCCAAATATACACCTCCACCTAAAAAACCATACTCGGCAATCACATGTGGCCAAAATGTATCCATAAGATAATTTGGTCCACCTAGCTCCATTGGCTGTAAGCCCATAACACTCTCATATCCGAGCTCAGTGTATATATTACTATAATTTGTCGCCGCATATGCACTTGCAAATGAACCAGGTCCAGTACCAAGAGGGAACTCTCGTTCGGCTAGCATGAGAGAATGTAAATACAATAATGTCCTGGCCGGTACATCTCCATCTAGAGAAAAATATGTTGAAAAAAGTAATGTGTATCGGTCCAATAGCCCACTATAAAAAAGAAATGCAGCCACTATAGATGCGGAAATTAAAATAAATATCGAAAAACAGAAATATCGAATGCCGCTTAGATTTTTAGCACCAAGAAATACAAAGAAAGAAAATAGCACCAATGCGGAAACAAGAATTGATTTTCTAGAAAAGGTTAACAAAATGCATATAAATAAAAGAAAAGCCAAGGCAACAAAAAGTTTGTTCTGCCTCAATTGGTAAATATATAGTGAAATACAAATAGCCAGCCCTATCGATACAAACAGATAGACAGAGCTCCCATTAAATAATGATGGTGTTGTTCTTAATATTGCGAATGGGTATTCAGGTTCAGCCACATATACACCACCTAAAAACTGAGCAAAAGAAACCAATATGGCCACAATCACGAATAACAAAAAATAGCCAAGAAAAAATGAAAACATACGTTCATCATGTATGACAGATCTAAAAAATATAGTAAAAAATAAAAACAAAAAGGAGTAGTATATCCCCCATAGAAATCTATCTAGTGAATCAAATGACATAACCGACAATAGCAATAAGAAAATTATTGAAAATAATTCAAAAAAATACAGATTGAATCTAAACTTTTTCTTCATCATCCATAGCATGGATAATATGAGTATAATAACAGAGTAAGCGGGAATTAAAAAAAACGAGTCAATCACTCCCTTAATAAACACTAGGGTGAACAAGCAAAAAATAAATATCATGTCTGACTTATATCGAGAATCAACCAAGCCTACTCCCCCCTTTCCTATTTATTTTATTATATAAGGATGTGAAAAACGATGAGAATACATACATCAAAAAGCTAAATTTTGGTTGTTCTATTTCATTCCTAACATTATAAAAAACATTTACATTATTGCTGAGTGAAAAAATTTTTGATTTATTTTTTGAAGCTTCTGACAACACAGCCAAGTCATAATTTAAAAGTTCAAAGATCAGCTCATGATATTCATACTCATGATCAGAGCTTGACTCGTTATAATCGAAACCACTAATGTTATGGAAGAAACCAGAACTGGTTTTTGATGATTCAGTTCCAACAATACTGACCATCCCTAGGCTTGCTGCTTCCACAATCGCTGTACCGGAACCAACAAAACACCAACAATCCTCCAAGACAGATGAAAAGTCACTATATTCTATATTACCATGAAAATGAACTATATCTGCCAAGTTCAATGAATCCGCAAGCTTCTCAAGATTCTTCCTTTCTGGACCATCACCATAGATGTGATATTCAATCTGAGGAATAACTGTTCGAATATGAGGTAACGCGCGAATGACATTTTCATTATAGGTCTTAAAGTCAACCAATCGACCAATACTCACTAATTTACCAAATTTAGCATGTGCTGTAATTTTTTTTTCCCCAGATTCGATAACCCCAAGAGGAAATACAGGAGATCGCTCAAAGTCAGTTGAAAAATATCCTTCCACTTCCTTTCGAGAAGCATAATTAAAAAATAGAATGTTCTCTTTTGGTAACCATGTAGAAAAAAGATATCGAGGAAAGCGAAGACTATATGATGTCGGTTCTCCTCCCCAAGTAAACAACTTAGAATGGTAGACACCGACACTAACTGCTATAGCAGACAAAATTCTATGAAGCCTCATCGCAACAACTAAAGTAATTTCATCTATCGCATGAACATGCCCTACATCTCCGAGGCGCTTTTTTACAGCTGACGCATTGAAGGGGATTAAGCTATTAATCCTAGGAGGCAATTGAAAATCTGTTCGTATAAAGGTTAACTCATCTAGGTAGATAACATTGGCATATAATAAAAACTGCTGTAACAAATAAGCACTATTTGAGCGACGAGATAAAACAAGAACAGACATCTTCTCATGATGCTGAAATAAATATTCCTTTGCCAATCGTAATGCATAGGTCTCGACACCACCCAATTCAATGGTATTTATAATAAAAAGTAGATTCTTATTTAGAACTATCATGACTGGCTTCTTTTTTAACGCTGGTCCGAATCAACAACAGAAATGACAAAATAACAATGACAGTATAGGCTGCATATGTTAGAAAATTCGCCATGCCCAACCCATTCAAGTCATGATGACCAAATGATGAAATCAAAAATATATAAATAGCTAATTGTGTAAACTGCAGAATAACATTAAAAACCAAGCGCCCTTCTATTAAAATATAATAAGCGATAGAAAATGCCAATATTTTAAAGAAATCCCCTAGTAACTGATATATAAACCCACTTTCATTTACCGCTGGTAAAAACTTTCCATCAAACACAAGAGTTACTAACCACTCTCTAAACAAATATATTAACAGCAAGGATGAAAAAGAGAAAATACATAGTTTAAATACTGAACGTAGAAAACCTTGCAACTTGTTTGAAGTGGATTGGGCAATCGATGGCACAAGAAAAACACTGAATAAAATATTGATAAATATCAAAAGTAGATCTGTAAAGCGTGTCATCACCCCCCAGTTGCCAATCAAATCCCAGTTATTCGTCTCCCCCAGCACACTGCGTAAATGGACTTGATATAAAGGTACAGAGACCAAGCCCAGCACCCCCATAGCTGAATACTTTAAGTGTGATTTAAACAAAAAACGTTCAGTTTTGGAGTTCACAGCCTTAATGATATTATTTCTATAATGACAGATGAAATATAATGCTGGTAATCCTGGCATGAAAATATATACATAGTTAGCATGCTTTATATTATTTAACGCAGTGACAAACAGCACAATACCGCCAATGAGCGGTGTAGATAGATTAGCAAACAATATTTTCTTAGTATCTCCATAAGCCGATGCTAACCCTGTAAATAGTGCGCTATATGCATACAAAAACAATGAGAAAGACAATAAATAGAGTAATGATGAGGAGTCATCGATATTAGGGAAAAGGACGTTTGATATAGGAACATTAAATAATAAAAAAGAAAGGCTAATGAGACAACAAAGTAAAGAAACCAGAACGAGTGATACTTTTAGAATCCGATGATCATCACCATTTCGTTTTAACAATGCAGCCATAGCATTCTGTGAGCCAAATGATACAAGAGCTGTTAGCAGGGCCATTACTGAAAATAGTTGATTATATACACCAAACTCCTCTTTCGTTCCATTTAAAGCAAATATTTTCCCCACCAGCAACGCACTGACAAGCTTTGTAAGTGTCAGTGCAGCTGATGTCACGTAGTGCCTTGCTTTTAACACAAGGCCTCCAACACTTCTTTTATAACAAGATCAATATCATCATCTGAGATGTTATAAAACAATGGCAGCCTAACCAGTCGTTCACTTTCTCTCGTGGTATAAACATCTTCACCGAAAAATCTTCCGAAGCGAGCCCCCGCCTCACAACTATGGAGAGGAACATAGTGGAAAGGTGTAGTGATGCCAGCACTTTTCATTTTTGAAATAAAATTAGAACGAGATTTCTTATTCTCCAACTTTATATAAAACATATGAGCATTATGTTGGCATTCAATTGGTATGTGTGGCAAGTTTAGACCAGAAAATGCATTATAATAACGCTTCCACAAAGCTATACGTCGCTCATTGATTTTCACCGACTTGTCCAATTGGGCATATAAGAAGGCTGCCTGTAGATCAGAAAGAAGAAAACTAGATCCTACATCGCGCCAAGTATACTTATCTACCTGCCCATCTAGAAATGCTTTTCTGTTTGTACCTTTTTCTCTTATTATTTCTGCACGCTCTATCAATGCAGGGTCATTGATGATAATCGCCCCACCTTCACCACCAGATGAATAATTTTTAGTTTCATGAAAGGAATAACATCCAATATGACCGATAGTTCCTAGGTATTTATTTTTATATTTAGCCATCACACCTTGGGCAGCATCTTCAATCACCCATAAATTATATTTCTTTGCCAACGTCATGATGACATCCATATCACAGCCGACACCAGCATAATGAACAGGCACAATTGCTTTTGTTTTATTCGTGATAGCCAACTCAATCAACTTTTCATCAATGTTCATTGTGTCTGGTCGAATATCCACAAAAACAACCTTCGCACCTCGTAAAACAAAAGCATTTGCAGTGGAGACGAAAGTATAAGAAGGCATGATGACTTCATCACCAGGCTGGATATCGATCAAGATTGCAGCCATCTCTAATGATGCAGTACATGATGGAGTAAGAAGAGAGAGAGGGGCATTAAAATTCTGCTCTAACCATGCCTGACATTTCTTAGTAAAATGACCATCACCGCATAGCCTCCCGCTATTAATAGCAAGATCGATATACTCAAGTTCTTTTCCGACAATGGGGGGAAGATTAAATGGTATGGATTTCATTTTTATATAACCAAATGGATGTGGAGGATGGAATAAAGCTATTTTTTGTATAAAGGCGTATGGCTGATATATTTGAGATCTGTGTCGATACACATATTTGATCTGCATTTTTTAGCATCGCGAACTCTTCTGCCTGAGAAAGCAAGTAAGATGCTACGCCGGATCGCTCGCTATTTTTTCGCACACCTAACAGACCTATCCTAGCCGACGATTCCGTGATCTTGACAGTAGCAAAGCCAGCAATAGCACCAACATTATCTTTACTGATAATACAGATATCATCAAAGGAGCCATTTACAGCGTTTTCAAGCCACATAAGGTAAAAAAGATCCCGTTCCTTCTCTCTAAACCAAGGCTCTCTGAATCTACTAAACCTATATAGTCCCTTGACAATGGCAGACAATTCTACTATGTCATTTGAAGTTGCTATCAACTCCTGATTAAAGTTATCACTTTCGATAAAGTTGATTTTCTTACAAAAATCGATATCCCCTTCTATATAGGAATAGCCAAATTTGCAAAGCGCATCTAACTTGTCGTAATCATGGCTGTCAATATTGCATGTTACCAAGCCATCAACACTATCAGAATGCAAACTGTGACTATCTTGTAATTCAGCAGAATATATTGCTCTCTTGAAAAAATTACTTTCCCATTCTTTTATAGAGTAAGTAATATTCATTTTTTCAATAGCTCTTCTAAATAAACACCATATCCGGTTTTTAGTAACGATTTAGATTTAATAAAGATATCTATGTCATTCAACCAACCGCTACGCCATGCTATTTCTTCAAGACATGCAACCTTTAATCCTTGACGCTGTTCAATAGTTTGGATGAATTGGCTTGCATCTAATAAAGAGTCATGTGTACCCGAATCCAGCCATGCGAATCCTCTTCCTAGCAATTGAACATTTAATTCATTAATAGATAAGTATTCCTGATTAATCGATGTTATTTCTAACTCGCCGCGCTCTGATGGATTTATAGACTTTGCAATATTTACAACATTGTTGTCATAAAAATACAGGCCAGTTATAGCCCAATTCGACTTCGGTTTAGCCGGTTTTTCTTCAATACTAATTGCTTGAAAGGACGAATCAAACTCAACTACACCAAATCGCTCCGGATCCTTAACTTGATAGCCGAATACAGTAGCACCTTTCAGAGAATCAACAGCCCCTTTCAGTTTGTCGGTTAAGCCTTGGCCATAGAAAATGTTATCTCCTAATACTAAGCAGACCGAATCTTTCCCGATAAACTCTTCACCTATAATGAAGGCTTCAGCAATGCCATTTGGTTTTTCTTGCACTGCATATTGAATAGCTATCCCAAAACTACTCCCATTTCCGAGTAGGCGTTTGAAACTTGCTTGATCCTCAGGAGTTGTTATTATCAGCACATCTCTTATCCCTGCTAGCATCAAAACGGACAGTGGATAGTAGATCATTGGTTTGTCATAGACTGGTAGTAATTGCTTAGAAACCCCCATAGTAATGGGATAAAGGCGAGTACCAGAGCCACCAGCAAGAATAATACCTTTCAATTATCTAACCTTCTCATAAGGAATGATTAAAAGGCCATATATCCATCAATTTATATTATTGATAATAGCTGACCTAAGTATTCACATCACGTAATATAATGTGGCTTTTACTTACCAAATTCCTTTGGTATCAATAACTAAATCCAAACCGGATGAATCAATTTCATAAAATGATTTATGGTTTACCAGCATCACATGAATGTTTGATTCTGTTAATGCTTGGTCAGCGGATACAAGATTTTGCCCAGCCAGTTTTTTGGGCAGCTGAGTGATATTTGGCTCGACTAACAGAACTTTACCACTATGCATGTCGATTATGGCTTTTGCTATATCGAGTGACGGGCTTTCTCTCAAGTCATCTATATCTGGCTTGAACGCCAAACCGTAACAAGCAATGGTAACATCTGTAGCAGTTTTAGTTGGATTTGCTTGCAGGTAATCCGTTATTGCCAATTTAACCTTATCTATCACCCACTCAGGCTTGCTATCATTGACAGTGCGAGCTGTGTGGATCAATCGAGCCTGTTCAGGTGTTTTACTTACAATAAACCAAGGATCTACAGCGATACAGTGGCCTCCCACACCTGGACCTGGCTGCAAAATATTGACTCGAGGATGGCGATTGGCAAGGTTAATTAACTCCCATACATTAATATCCAATCGGTCACAGATCATCGAAAGCTCATTAGCGAATGCGATATTCACATCCCGAAAACTATTTTCAGTGAGCTTTGCCATCTCTGCAGTTCGTGCGTTGGTGACAATACAGTCACCTTCAACAAATATTTTATACAGTTCTACCGAACGAGAAGAGCATTTGGCCGACATACCGCCAATCACTCGATCATTCTGTACCAGCTCACGAACCACATGACCTGGTAATACTCGCTCAGGGCAATGGGCCACATTAATGTCAGCATTCTCCTGGACATCTTGGGGGAAAGTTAAATCCGGGCGGGCAGCGGACAGCCAAGCTGCAACTTGCTCAGTCGCACCTACAGGGGAAGTCGACTCCAGAATAACCAAATCACCCTTTTTCAACACAGGAGCAATAGCTCGGCATGCCGACTCAATATAACTGAGATCAGGAGCAGGCACCTCACCCACGATGCAAGGTAGAAAAGGTGTCGGTACTGCAATCAAAAATGCATCGGCAGGTTTGGGGGTATTGACTGCTGTCAAATATCCATTAGCTACAGCAGCCTGTACCAACAGGTCAAGTTCAGGTTCAACAATGTGAATCTTCCCCTGATTTATCGTGTCCACAGCATGCTGATTAACGTCGACACCAATTACTCTCACTTTACGTGAAGCAAACATCGCTGCAGTCGGCAAACCAATATATCCCAAACCGACAACTGAAATAGTATTGAAAGACATTGCTTTTTCCTGATAGGTTAAATTCAATCTGCCAATTTATTCAAAATTCTGGTGCAAGCCGCACCATCACCATACGGATTGTGCGCTACGCTCATTTTCTGGTATGCAATATCATCATCCAACAAGAGTGTTAGTTCCGACACTATTTTATCAATATCAGTGCCAACTAACCTTACGGTACCAGCGGAAACGGCCTCAGGGCGCTCTGTCGTATCACGCATCACCAGTACTGGTTTACCTAGAGCAGGAGCCTCTTCCTGAATACCTCCAGAGTCCGTCAATATGACATGAGATTGCATCATCAGGTAAATAAATGGTAGATACTCTTGGGGCTCAATAAGAATTATATTCTCAACCTTCCCCAATATACGACTTACCGGCTCGCGGACATTGGGATTGAGATGCATAGGATACACAATTTGTACATTAGGGTTGGCATTTGCTGTGATAGCCAATGCTTCACAGATACGTTCAAACCCCCCACCGAAACTTTCACGGCGATGACCTGTTACTAGTACCAGTTTTTTGCTCTCTCTTAGGAACGGAAACTGTGCCGCAAGACTGGCATTAAGACCGGGATCATTGTCAATTTTAGCTTTCACTAGCAATAGAGCATCAATAACTGTATTGCCGGTTACAAAAATATTACTCTCGGCATAGTTTTCCACTATCAAATTACACTTAGATGTCTCTGTTGGTGCAAAGTGATATTTCGCTAAAGCTCCGGTTAACTTACGGTTAGCTTCTTCCGGCCATGGAGAATATATATTTCCCGTTCGAAGACCAGCTTCAACATGGCCGACCGAAATTTGTTCATAATAGGCAGCAAGGCTGGCAGCAAATGTTGTAGCTGTATCACCATGGACCAATACAACGTCAGGTTTAAAACTCTGTAAAACAGGCTTAATCTCTAACAATATTCTAGCTGTAATCTCATTGAGCGTCTGCCCTGACTGCATCAAATTCAGGTCAAAATCAGGGGTTATTTCAAACAATTCTAAAACCTGATCCAACATTTCTCGATGCTGTGCCGTCACACATACTTTAGATTCGAAGCGGTCATCAGCAGACAATGCGTGCACTAATGGAGCCATTTTTATCGCTTCGGGTCTAGTGCCAAACACTGTCAGGACCTTCTTCTTGCTCATACCCTATTCCTGTTATTAGCTACAAAGACTCAAAATATCAATAATCTCATGCAACATATGAGCTGATATATTTCTATTTACGTAAAGAATCAGTTATTCCCATACTGCTTAGTGATCCACGATTGATAATTGCCATTTTTGACGTTGTTGACCCATTCAGTGTGCTCTAGATACCACTGTAGCGTCTTGCGAAGACCAGTTTCAAAAGTCTCTTGCGGTTGCCAGGCAAGCTCGGCGCTCATCTTGCTGGCGTCAATGGCATAACGGCGATCATGACCGGGGCGGTCAGCCACATAGGTGATTTGCTCGCGATAGGAACCAGACTTGGGCACCATCTCATCCAGCAGATCACAGATGGTATGAACGACGTCCAGATTCTGTTTCTCGTTATGACCGCCGATGTTGTAAGTCTCGCCGATCACACCTGTGGTGACCACGGTATAGAGCGCGCGGGCGTGATCTTCCACATAGAGCCAGTCACGGATCTGGTCGCCCTTGCCATAGACAGGCAGCGGCTTGCCATCCAGCGCATTGAGGATGACCAGCGGGATCAGCTTCTCGGGGAAGTGGAACGGGCCATAGTTGTTGGAACAGTTGGTAACGATGGTCGGCAGGCCGTAAGTACGGCGCCAGGCGCGCACCAGATGGTCACTGGAGGCCTTGGAGGCAGAATAGGGGCTACTGGGGGCATAAGGCGTGGTTTCGGTGAACAGAGGCAACACTGTACCAGCAGCGACTTCATCTGGATGGGGAAGGTCACCATACACCTCGTCGGTGGAGATGTGGTGGAAGCGGAAGGCCGCCTTGCGTACCTCGTCCAGATCGTTCCAATAGGCACGCGCCGCTTCCAGCAGCATATAGGTGCCGACGATATTGGTCTCGATGAAGTCGGCAGGACCTGTGATGGAGCGATCTACGTGGCTCTCGGCAGCCAGGTGCATCACGGCGTCCGGCTGGTGCAGGTCAAACACCCGATCCAGTTCGGCACGGTTGCAGATATCCACCTGCTCAAAAGCATAACGTTCACTGTTTGCGACACTGGCCAAGGATTCCAGGTTGCCCGCATAGGTGAGTTTATCGAGGTTGATAACTGAGTCGTTGGTATCCTGGATGATATGGCGCACCACAGCCGAACCGATAAAACCGGCACCGCCGGTCACAAGGATCTTCATTGAAAGGTTCCTGATTGCAATCTAATGAAAAAGAGAATTCTGGTGATGTTGTGCTGTCTTATGGCGCCACAATTTGTCCAAGAGGAGAGGACGTGATTGTAGTGACACCTATTGAATATCAAAGGGTGGGCAACACTTAAAAATTAGTAAGAAAACAAAAGAGAATAATGCTGACGACCAAAGGCCCTCTACGGTGATCAGATCACTCAGGAGTGATACACATAGACAACAATTGATGCTACCGCCCTTGAGTTACAGCTCCCAACCTGCTGCCTTTAACCTGATTGTGCTCGCTGTTGGCCATCATCTCCTCCAGCTTCTTATTTTGATTGTTTTGATTGATGTTTAACAATGCCGTCGCATCACATTGTACATCTAGGCTGTCAACTAGGGAAGGTGCGAATAAGTCATATGGCACGAGAGCATTTACTGGTAACCCATTGATATTAAATGACTAAAATT
>NZ_JAPCJD010000079.1:0-19363 GCF_027707845.1 Aeromonas sp. QDB14
TTCGAGCTGGACGATCTGACCGTGGTGGGCGGCACCGTGACCGGGCTGACCAGCTCCGATGGCGGCAAGACCTGGACCGCGACCTTCACCCCGACGCCGGGCTTTGAAGGCACCGCCAGCGTGACCGTGAACAGCGGCAGCTACACCGACCTGGCGGGCAACAAGGGGACCGGCGGCAGTGACACCGCCGACACCGACACCCAGGCACCCAATGCCCCGACCGTGGTCATCGTGGATGATGCCAACAACGACCAGATGCTGACCAAGGCCGAGATTGGCAATGATCAGATCCAGGTACGCGCCGGGATCAATCACGCAGACCTGGTTGCGGGCGGCAAGGTGACGCTGACCATCAACAATGGTGGGGTGAACAGCACTGTCCAGTTGACGCTCAAGGCCGATGGCACCCTGCTGGCAAGCAATGGCAAGAGCTACGGCTATCAGAATGGCACCATCAGCTGGACGGAGACGACCCCGGCCAACGGCAAGTCGTTGACGGTGACGGCGACCCAGACCGACAAGGCGGGCAACGTCTCCCTGCCGGGCAGCGACAACGCGCAGATCCTGAATGAAGCGCCGGAGACGGCGAACAAGCAGGCAAACGGTCAGGAAGATGCCGCCAGCATCGCCATTCCGACCCTCAGTGGCAGCGACATCGATGGCAACGTGGTGAGTTTCACCATCAAGAGCCTGCCTGCCAACGGCATCCTCTATCTGAACGGGGTGGCTGTGACGGTGGATCAGAGCATTGCGGTGGCGGACGCCGGCAAGCTCACCTTCACTCCGAATGCGAACTGGAACGGCAACACCACCTTCAACTATGCGGCGGTAGACAACGACGGCGCCGTGGATGCGAGTCCCGCAACCGTGACCATCAAGGTGGATGCGGTCAACGATCTGCCGACGCTGACCATCTCCAATGGGGCTGTCGTCTCCGAAGAGGGTCTGGCAAACGGTATTGCCGACACGGTCGGCAACCCGGATACCACCAACGCCATCAAGGCGTCCGGTACCCTCTCGGTGGGCGACATCGACAGCAGCACGCTCAGCATCTCCCTGAACGGACCGGCCGGGCTGACGTCCGGTGGGGCCAAGGTCCAGTGGAGCTGGGATGCGGGCAGCAAGACGCTGGTCGGCTACAAGGGGGCGATTGGCGGCGCCGATTACAAGGCTGTGGTCGAGGTCAAGCTGACGGCACCCAATGCCAGCGGCAAGGGAGCGTGGACTTATGATGTGACCCTTAAGGAGCCACTCGACCACGGGGATACGACCTCGGAAGACAAGCTGTCGTTCCAGCTGGACGTGGAGGTCTCCGATGGCAGCGGCGTCACCAAGGGCAAGCTGGATGTCAGCGTGGAGGACGACTCCCCCATTGCTGGCAACAGCGATGCCGTTTCCGTGGTGAAGACCGATATTCCGAACGTGCTGACCGGGTTCTTCGATCTGACCAAGTACAGTGACAACCAGAGCACCCTGAACATGGCGGGTTTTACCATCAGCGCCTTGGGCTTCAAGTCGGCAACCGATTCCTCACTGGTAACGGCGGATGTCAACGGCTCCAGCTCGGGGCTGGGGGTGGCTAGCGGTGCTGCGCCTTACCACAACCTCGCCAATGAAATTGACTTCCGCCATTTTGCTGATGGCTCTTCCGTATCCGAGCGGCTTATCGTCACGCTGGATGCGGGCAAGGTTGCCTACGGCGCCAACATCAAGTTCAGCAAGATGTTTGGCGGCGAGCTGGAGAGCGGGGTCGTGGAGTTCTACCGAGACAACGTATTGATTTCCACACTTTCATTCAGATCGGATGCAGCGGGCGGAGAGTTCAACCAGAACTTCCAGGTGCAGCAGGGTGGCTTCGATACCATGGTGATCAAGGCGACCAATAACGGCAACATCAATACCAAAGACAACAGCGACTTTACCGTCAAGTCTATCGAGTTTCTGGGGGCTGATACGCCGCAGGCAATTGCCTATGGTTCGGGTACGGTTGCACCGCAATGGGGTGCTGATGGCAAGGGGCATATAGCGCTTTTGGGATCCAATGAAGTGGGTTTGATGACAGCTACTGGTAAAGAGATCTCAATTTCCAGCAAAGCAGGTCTACCCAATACCCTGTATGGCGAAGCCAGTGACGGCACTTTGGTGTTCAGGTTGGAGTTCACCCCAGCCACCGGCAAGTGGGAGTTCTTCCAGTACCAGCGCATGTCCAAACCCCTGGGTGATGGTGACATCGACTTCCAGATCCGGGTGGTGGATGGTGACGGTGACGCCAGCATTGGCTCCTTCGCCACCAAGCCTCTCTTCACGCCGCTGGTTCAGGGTGTCTCCAGCGAGAGCGTGACTGAAGGGGGCAACCTGTTGCACAAGGTCACCTTGTCCGATGCGACCCAGGAAGCGACCGAATACGATTTCGCCATTCGCGGATCGGGCAACAACCCCGCCTCCAACCAGGACTGGGGCAATGCCCAGTTCAGCAACGGCGTGACCTACAACAGCACTACCGGCAAGATCACGGTACCGGCGGGCGTGACAGACTTCACGGTGACCATCCCGACGGTGAACGATCGTCTGGTCGAGACGAACGAGACCCTCTCGGTGACCATCGGTGGTCAGAGCGGGACCGGTACCATAGTGGACAATGATCGGGCGCCGACGGCGGCTGGCGGCCACAGCGCCGGTGCCGAAGATCAGCCCCAGGTCCTGACCTGGGCCCAGTTTGGTGCCAGCGACGATCAGGATGCGACCGATCTCGGGGTGAAGATCAATACCCTGCCGCTGAACGGTACCCTCGAATACCTCAATGCAGCTGGGCAGTGGGCTGCGGTGCAAACCGGAGCCCTCATCTCCTATGCCGAGGTGAACGCAGGCCATCTGCGCTTCGTGCCCGGTCTGAACGAATCGAGCACCCATGCCGCCAACGGCAACGGCGCCGTGGTCGGCAACATGAAGGGCGACTATGCCAGCATCGGCTATCAGATAAGCGACGGTGCCAACCTCAGCAACGGCAGCAAGCTTGTGATCGACGTGGCGGCGGTGGCCGACAAGCCCACGGTCAACGTCACCCTGATGGGGAATGGCATGCCGTCTTACAGCCAGAGTTTCCCGAGCGCGGGGATCACCACGGGCCAGTTCCAGTCCGGCAACTTCGACAAGGGGGCCCTCGGGATCACCAACACTCTGACCGATAGCACTTCTAGTAAGGAAACCGTGGTGGGTGGTGATGGCAACGACTACATCGTGAGCCAGAAGGGGGGCGGAGACCACTTCGTCGGTGGCAACGGCAATGACGTGCTGGTCGGTGGCAACTCAGTGTCGGGCGATACCCTCGACGGCGGCGTTGGAAACGACATTCTGGTCGCTGGGTTGGGTGGCGATACTCTCTATGGCGGTGCTGGTGATAAAGATATCGCTGTACTGTCCGGCAACCGTGCCGACTACGCCATCACGAAGGGCAGCGGATACTCGATCAATGATCGCTGGTTCAACTTCTCCGTCACGGAGAAGGGGGTCGGCATCACCAAGGCGCTGCACGACGTGGAGTATGTCCAGTTCGCCGACGGTGTCTACCAGATCAATCAGGATACGGGCGTGCTGACCCTGGTGCAGCCGGTGGTGGTCGACTACCCGCTGGAGGTGAGCGCCTCCCTGAGCGATCGGGATGGCAGCGAAGTGCTCGACAGCCTGGTACTAAGCGGGATGCCCAAAGGCTCCGAGCTCTACAAGGGCAGCCAGTTGCTGGGCACCGTCGGGGTTGATGGCAAGCTTACCCTCACCGTCAACAGCGGTCTGTGGAGTGCGAGCGCGCTGGATGTGAAGTTGAGCGGACTGACGCTGCGAGTGCCGGGCAGCAGCGCCGGTCTGGTGGATCTCAAGGTCGAGGCCATCGCCAAGGAGGTGGGTACCGATCAAACCAGTACCGCGACCGACAGTGACAGCATCCGTCTGAGCTACTTCCAGTCCACCGAAGGTGAACCTGGCGATCAGAACCGGACCTATGGCAGTGAACACAATATCGTGGTGGGGGATCTGGACGGTAGCGTGGTGCTGCCAGGCCAGAACTATAACCTTGCCTTTATGGTCGACACATCGAGCAGTATTGGTGACGATATGGCGACGATTAGAAATCAGCTGATTCAGGTGTTCGAAGATCTTCAGGCGAGCGCGGGCAAGGAGGCTGCGGGCAAGGTCAACGTCTTCCTGGTCGATTTTGATACCCAGGTCAAGCGTTCCGTCAGCGTGGATCTGAAAGATCCCAATGCTTCGGGGTTGTTGGAGGATGTTATTAGTCAGATGAATGGCTATGAGGGATATACCAACTATGAGGACCCGCTCAAGGCGACCTCGAACTGGTTCAACAGTGACATAGCCAAGAACAACACCAATGCGAAGAATCTGGCCTATTTCATCACCGATGGGGCACCCAACTCCTTCTTCTACAACGAAAATACCAATCCGGTGGTGAACACCAAGACTGTGCAAAGGCTGGATACCTTTGTCAACGTCAACAACTACGTACCGGGCAAGGCCTTCTACGCCAATATCGGGGGCGATCAGAGGGTGATAGTGGATGCCAACGGCGATGTCAGACAGTGGTCACAGAATGGAAAGAAATGGGAATATAGCATCATTGGAACCCTTAAACCCCAGGGAGACGGAAGCTTCGAAATCTCAGATGCTTACATTTCTGGGTATACCAATGACACAGCCAGAAACAACGCATTGAGCGTGCTGCCGCTGCTGGAGGCAAACAATGTAGTGCTGCAGGCCATCGGCATCGGTAGCAAGGTCTCCATCGATACCCTGAAGCAGTTCGATAGCGATCAGGTGGTGCAGTTCAACGTATCAGCCTCCGATCTGGCCAATGCCATTCTGGGAACCTCCATCAACAACAAGCCGGGCAGTGACCGGATCGATGGCGGTGCGGGCGACGACATCCTGTTTGGCGACGCGGTACGCTTCACCGGCATCAGCGGGGAAGGGTATGCGGCCATCAAGCAGTATGTGAGCGGCAAGCTGGGGGCTGGGTCGGTGACCGATGCCCAGGTGCACGCCTACATCACGGATCATGCCAGCGAGTTCGATCAGTCGTCGGCCAATGACAAGGGTGACACCCTCCTCGGCGGTGATGGCAATGACATCCTGTTCGGTCAGGGGGGGGATGACTTCCTGTACGGCGGTGCCGGCAACGACACCCTGTTCGGTGGTAGCGGCAACGACACCCTCTATGGGGAGAGCGGCAACGATCGCCTCTATGGTGGCAGTGGCAACGACACCCTCTATGGCGGTACCGGCAACGACATATTGAGCGGCGGGCTGGGCAACGACATCCTGATCGGGGGGGGCGGAAACGACATCCTCATGGGGGATGCAGGTGCTGATACCTTCACCTGGCTGAAGGGGGATACCGAGGCTGGCAAGGTGGCCAAGGACTACATCGTCGATTTCAGCAAGTCGGAAGGGGACAAGCTGGATCTGAGCGACTTGCTAGACAGCGATGGCAGCAAGAGCGAGAGCTCCCTGAAGAGCCTGCTCTCGGTGTTCCAGGACAGCGAAGGGGTGCATCTGCAAGTCAAGGAGAGCAGTGCGGCGCCGGTGACTCAGGAGATAGTGCTGATGAACCACACCTTCGACACCCTGACGGGCGGTTCAGGGACGACTGCCAACCAGGTGATCGATTTCATGTTGCAAAACAACATGTTGGATATCAACAAGTAACAGCCAAGCGGGCTGGGCAAAAGCGGCAGAGCAATCTGCCGCTTTTTTTATGGGGGATTTTTGGGTGGATGGGCGCAGACGAGGGGGAGGGCAATGCAAGAAGAAGATAAAAAAGGGCGCCCTTCAAGAGAAGGGCGCCCGGGGTAGACGGGATGATTGCCAGAGGATCAGGCGTTGACCCCTGCCAGACGGGAGCCGCGCTGGAAGCAGTTGGCCAGCAGCAGCAAGGTGGTGACACCGACGGTGCCGAGCACCAGCCAGGGCAACCAGGGTTGCCCCTGGGCCATGGCGTAGTCGTGCAGGGCACCGCCCCCCACGTAACCCGTCATGCCCCCGAGCGCCAACCCCAGTCGGCTGAAGCCCATGTAGCTGCCCCGCGCCCCCGGTTGTGCCAGCTTGGTCATCAGGGTTTCCCGCGCCGGCTCGGCGATGACGATGCCGAGATAGAAGCAGGCGAGCAGCAGGAAGACCGCGGGCAAGGTGGTGGCAAAGGCCACCAGCCCGATCCCCGTGGTCATCAGCAGCACCCCCGCCATCAGGCGGTTCTCCAGCTTGAAGTGGCGCTCGCCGAACCGGGCAAGGGGGTAGAGCAGGGCCAGGGAGATGGCCGTCTCCAGGGTGTACATCCAGCCCACCGCCGTGGTGCTGCCTGCCATCTGTTTGACGAGAATGGGGAAGATCAGCATGACCTGCACCCAGAGCGCGTAGTAGCCGCTTAAGATCAGCACCAGTCGGCAGAAGGCCTTGTCCGCCAGCACCTGGCCGAGGCCGTCCCGGATCGGCGTCGGACGCACCGAAAGCTTGTAGGAGGGCAGGATCAGCAGGTTGCACAGGGCGGCGCAGACGAACAGGCCGGCACCCAGCAGGCAGACATATTCAAAATCGAAGTTGAGCAGCCAACTGCCGAGCAGGGCTCCCACCACGGCGCCGGCGCTCTCCAGCATCATCAGCAGGGAGATGTAGCGACCCCGCTCCCGTGGCCGGGTGAACTTGATCACCAGGGCGGCGCGGGGGGGATCGAACAGGCAGCCACCCAGCCCCGAGATGATGCAGGAGAGGATCAGCTCCAATCCGCTCTGGGCATAGGCCAGGCTGGCAAACCCCAGCGCCCGCAGCAGCATGCCGCAGACGATGAGGGGGCGCGCCCCGAACTTGTCGGCGAGGGAGCCGCCAAAGACCCCCAGCCCTTGCTGGGTAAGCTGACGCAGCCCCAGTGCCAGTCCGACCACACCGGCGGCCCAGCCCAGTTGGTCGACGAAGCGCAGGCTGATCATGGGCATCACCACGAAGAAGCCCAGGATCACCAGCAGGGAATCCAATGCCAAGAACCACCGCCCCAACCGCCTCGCCCGATCCACCATGACCCTGATACCTCTGTTTGCTTCGCTGATATTGTTGTCTTTCTTGCCCGAACGGCGCCGTCACCAAACAGAGCCAAGGGGGATGACAACTCCCTGGCTCGGTGGCGTTCAGCCGGTTCATGACGATTGATGCTGCTATTCTGGTGGGGCTCCAGATATAGTGGTAGCCGACAACTGGCTATATTTCATATTGGATTTGGTTATGGCTATGACCCTCGACGATTTGCAACTGCTGCTGGATGTGGCCAACCGTGGCAGCTTCAGCAAGGTGGCCGCCATTCGCGGCTGGTCACAACCCATGGTGAGCCAGCGCATTGCCGTGCTGGAGCAGGAGCTGGGCCAGTCCCTGTTCCGTCGCCATCGTCGGGGGGCCACCCCGACCCCGGCCTGCGAGCAGTTTCTGCCTGCCGCGACCGCGGCTCTGAGCGCACTGGAAGGGGGGCGGCTGGCGATGCAGGGGGCGCCTGCATTGCCGCGGATCCGGCTTTCCTGCCTCCCCTCTCTGACCACGGCGGTGTTCGGCCCCCTGCTGCTGGCCCTGGTGGACGAGACCTTCGAGATCCGCTGCAACACGGATCACTCTGGCATCATCATGCAGGAGTTGCTGACCGGCGAGACCGACGTGGGCTTCATTCTCAAGTGCCCTGCCATCGCGGGCATCCAGCTCGAACTGCTTTACCGTTCCCC
This sequence comes from Aeromonas sp. QDB14, assembly GCF_027707845.1. Classification (NCBI taxonomy): domain Bacteria; kingdom Pseudomonadati; phylum Pseudomonadota; class Gammaproteobacteria; order Aeromonadales; family Aeromonadaceae; genus Aeromonas; species Aeromonas sp. QDB14. The sequence continues at coordinate 7,764 of NZ_JAPCJD010000079.1, forward strand.
GATCATCGCCGTGGCCTGCGCCACCCACCCGCTGGCCGGGCGGCAGGGGCTGACCCTGCAGGACATTGCCAACGAGCGGCTGGCGCCCCAGCAGTGGGGGACGGGCTGCGACGAGCTGATCCTGCAGTTGCGTCTGCTGCGCCAGGTGGCGAGCCCGCTGCACGCCATCCAGCCAGCGAGTGCGGCACGGGAGCTGGCGCTGGAGCACGGCTTCATCACCCTGATGCCGGCGCTCGCCATCACCCGGGATCTGGAGTTCGGTCGCCTGGTGAAGCTGGACGTGGTGGATCTGCCACCGGATCACTGGGACGTGATGATGGCCTGGCGCAGCGGCAAGCGCCCCAATCCCGCCAAGGAGCGGGTGCTGGAGGCGGCCCGTACCCTTGCCCGGCGCTGGTCGGGCAAGCGGACATAAAAAAGCGCCGGACCAGGCCGGCGCTCTTTGCTTATTCCCCTTGATGCCCGCTCAGACTCAGTAGCTGGCCTTGAGGGTGACGCCGGAGAAGGCGCTGAACCCGCTCAACTGCACGTGCCAGGTCCCCGCCTTGGGGGCGTTCAGGGTACAGGTTTCGGCATTGCCGCTCTTGTAGGGGCGGCAGTCATAGCTGCTGGCGGTCGGCGCGCTGCCGAACTTCACGTAGAGATCCGCATCCCCGCTACCGCCGCTGCTGGTCACCACCAGCTGGCTTCTGCCGGCGGGCACCTCGACGGTGAAGTTCAGCTTGCCCCCCTTGGCGGCGGTGAGATTGCTCACCGGTACCCCGTTTTGCAGCACGCTGCCCGGTTGGGGCGTGGTGCCGCCGCAGGTGGCATTGACCCCGACGGCGGTGAAGGCGGCTGCCACGTCGCTCACGCTGTAGCCGAGATCCGTGGCAGCCCTGGTTACCCCGCACGCCCCCTGATCGAAGGTGGTATTGGGGCCCCAGTAGAGGCGGTTGGCCAGCACGAACACCTCGAACGCCTTGCGGGTTTGCCAACCGCTGGTGTTGGCCAGCAGGTAGAAGGCGCGGTTGTAGACCCCGGAGCTGTGGTGCACGTCGATGCCGTCATAGTAATCGCTGGCGTGGCCGATGGACTTGCCGTCCCGGGCCGGGTCCTCGAAGTAGCGCAAGGAGCCGTTGCCCTTGAAGATCTGGGCCCCCACCAGCCAGTCGTTGCTGCCCTTCATGTAGTATTCGGCCGCTTCCCCCGCCATGTCGGAGAAGGCCTCGTTGATGCCGCCGGACTGACCGGAGTAGACCAGTCCTGAGTTCTGCTCGGTGAAGCCATGGCTCACCTCGTGGGCCGCCACATCCAGGCTCACCAGCGGATAGAAGGTGGTGGCCCCGTCGCCGAAGGTCATCTGGCTGCCGTCCCAGAAGGCGTTCTCGTAGTTGCGGCTGTAGTGCACCCGCATCTTGAGCTTGAAGCTGAGCGGCGCCGTGTTGTACCAGTTGCGGTACATGTCGAACACCACGTTGCCGAAGTAGTGGGCATCGTTGAGAGGGGAGTAAGCACCGTTGATCTCCTTGACCGTGTTCTCCGGGCAGGTGAACTGGTGGATGGTGCCCCCCGTGGTGCCGTGATTCATGTTGAGGGTGTCCACATTGGTCCCCGTCATGCGGCAGTTGTCATCCACCTGGAGGGGGCCAAAGTCGGCGCCGTAAAAATACTTGCCGGTCTTGACGTTGCCCCCCGGGCCGGTGGCGTCCTTGTGGTTGATCCCCTCCCAGCGTTTGAGCTCGCTGCCGGTCTGGGCGTCGATCATCACGAAGGGGCGGCTCGGTTCCTTGCTGGCGGCGAGCCAGGAGACCAGATAGACCAGTCTGGCCTGGCCGGTCTCATCCTGCATCACGAACAGCTTGACCTGTTCGTTGCTCCCCTTGGCACCGCTGCGAGCCTGGCGTGCGGCGTCGCTGGCGGAGAGGGCAACGGCCGGGCCCGTCAGGTCGGCATCGATCTTGCGCAGCATGGTGCCGGACACCTGATTGACCTGGCCCCCCAGCGCCTGATCGGCCACCAGGACCTGGCCCCACACTGGAATCCCCTGCCAGGTCTGCTCATAGCGTATCCGCTGCTGGCCATTGGGCAGCGTCACCGCTCGCACCTTGCGAAACTCGCCATCCCCGGCGCCAAGGGCGCCAATCTTGGCGGCGCCGCTCACCGCACCGGTCAGGTCGGAGACCTGGTTCACTTCCACCTGTTCTGCCGCCATGGCGGCGCTTCCCCAGCAGGCCAGCATGACGGCCAAATAGACTTTGTTCATCTCGTCTTTCCTTAGTCGATGAAGATTACACGCCGGGTCCGTTGCCCGGCGCTCTTACACTAGTGGGAAGGGGGAAAATAACGGCCTGTCATTTGTCACAGGGCAGCGAAAACAGGTAGCACGATTCACTTTTACAGCGCCAATCATCCACAAATACTGGTAATGGCAGCATGTTGAACCGCTGTGAGGGGTGATTGATGACCTTGGTAGCAAGGTGCCCGTATGGGGATCGCCATATGGGGGTTGCCAGCGGGGAAGCCAGTTGAAAAGTCCTTGGCAAACAAGGGATTGATTGACTACATTGGCTCCCATGACGGCAGATGGCCGGAGCGGAACCGGGGAGGAGTGGCGATGTTTTCATGGCAACTGGATGACGAGCTGGCGCTCCTGTTCCTGCAACCCGACATGGCCAGCGAGCTGTTTCGCCTCTGCCAGCGCAACCGCGATTACCTCTCCCAGTGGCTGCCCTGGGTGCCCCACATCCAGCAGCCCGCCGACAGCGCCACCTTCATTCGCCACGCCATCGAGAAGTTTGCCCGGGGGGAGGGGCTGACCACGGCCATCGAGTATCAGGGGGAGGTGGTCGGCGTCATCGGTTACAACCAGATCGATCAGGATCTCAGCAAGGTGACCATCGGCTACTGGCTGGCGGAGCGCTGGCAGGGACACGGCATCATCACCCGGGCCTGCCAGGCCCTGATCCATCACGCCTTCGAGGAGATGGGGATGGAGAAGGTGGAGATCAGCGCCGCCCTCGAGAACGAGGCGAGCCGAGCCGTGTGCGAGCGGCTGGGAATGACCCAGGAGGGGATCACCCGGCGGGCGGAGCGGCTGGCGGACAGGGTGGTGGATCATGTGCACTACGGCCTGCTGCGGGACGAGTGGCTGAGGCTGAGGGATCTCTGATGACCTTCCTGTCCGCTTCCAACCTCCTGAGGGTGAGATGACGACGCTGCCACACATTGCCACCCCCCGTACCCGGCTGACCGTGCTGACCCCGGAGCGGGCCTGCCTGATGGTGGATTTCTATCTGCGCAATCGCGCCCACCTGTCCCCCTGGGAGCCCAAGCGGGAGGAGAGCTTCTACACCCTGGCTCACTGGCAGACCCGCTTGCGCGACGGTTACGGCCACTATTTCGAGGGCAGTGCCGTGCAACTGGTGGCGCTCGATCCCAGGGGGGAGCGGGTGCTCGCCACCTGCAATTTCACGAACATTGTGATGGGCATGTTCAAGGCGTGCCACTTGGGCTATGCCATCGACAAGGAGCACGAGGGGCAGGGCCTGATGCAGGAGGTGGTGGCCGCTGGCATCGATCACCTGTTCCGGGAGCGGGGCCTGCATCGCATCATGGCCAGCTACATGCCCGCGAACCTGCGAAGCGGCGGGCTCCTCGAACGGCTGGGGTTCGAGCAGGAGGGGTACGCTCGGGACTATCTGATGATCAACGGCCGCTGGGAGGACCACGTCCTCACCGCGCTCATCAACCCCGCTGGCTAGCAGAGCCGTTGTCGAAAGGGGGGCTGGCGGGTGACCGCCATCGCTTTTTCACTGCAAGATCGCACTATCTGTACGCCTCTCATACCCCTGGGGATAAAAGCGTGTAAAATTGCGCCCTGAATTTTCCCGGCCGGCAGACGCAGGCCGCGACTCCATACATGCAAGGCAGACATTGTGACAGAAGTAGATAGATTCGCGGACATTCGCCCCTATCGCGATGAAGAAGTACCGGCTGCCATCGAGCGGCTGATCCAGGATGACGAGTTTATCGGCGCCATCGCCAAATACCGCTTCGGTTCCCTGATGAGCTGGCTGGGTTGGGCCATTCGCCCGCTGATCCGCCAGTTCCTGCGCCACAAGTGGGCCAAGGTCAGCACCATCCATCAGGTACAGATGGGGGTGACCCGCTACATGACCCGGATGATCGCCACCTCCACCCAGGGAGTGAGCTTCTCCGGGCTCGAACACCTCAAGAAGGAGCAGGGCTACCTGTTCGTCTCCAACCACAGGGACATCGCCATGGATCCGGCGTTCGTCAACTGGGGGCTGCACACCCACGGTTTCGATACCGTGCGCATCGCCATCGGCGACAACCTGCTGCGCAAGCCCTGCGCCACCGAGCTGATGAAGCTCAACAAGAGCTTCATCGTCAAGCGCTCCGCCAAGGGACCGCGGGAGATGATGAAGGCCCTCGGCGAGCTGTCGGCCTACATCGGCCAGTCGGTGCACGAGGGACACTCCATCTGGATCGCCCAGAAGGAGGGGCGCGCCAAGGACGGGGACGACAAGACGGATCCGGCCATCCTCAAGATGTTCTACGTGGACGGCAAGAAGCAGAAGATCGAGTTCGTCGACTACATGCGCAGCCTCAACATCGTGCCGGTGAGCATCAGCTACGAGCTGGATCCCACCGACAAGGCCAAGGCGCGCGAGCTCTACGAGAAGTCGGTCAACGGCAGCTACGAGAAGGGCGAGTTCGAGGACATCGAGAGTATCGTCGCGGGCATCGTTGGCCAGAAGGGGCGGGTACATGTCTCCTTCGGCGCCCCCATCACTGAGGGCTTCAGCGATCCGGACGAGCTGGCGGCGCTCATCGACAAGGCGATCTGGAGCAGCTATCGCCTCTTCCCGGGCAACTACCTCGCGGCGGATGTGCCCGGCAAGGCCAGCACCATAGAGCAGAGCGCCTTCCTGACTCGCCAGTCCGAGGTGCCACAAGAGCACAAGGCCATCTGGCGCGCCATGTACGCCAAGCCGGTGGAAAACGCCGGCAAGGTTTGAATGGCACCGTTTTGAACGGGTGATGGAAAAAAAATGGGAGCAGATGCTCCCGTTTTTGCGTCTGGTCAAAGTCGGGGGAGATTGGGTAGTGAATAATATTGTTTCAACTGGTACGATCATCGGGTGAATGGGCGAGTATCTCTTGGCAGGGGCGGACGAGTATGCAACAGTGACTCGGCGCCATCGGCTTGGAAGCGACAGCGCCCCCGTCTGCACGGATGGCAGACGAGACGATAAAAGGACCTTCAATGGTCCTTTTTCATTGGTGCACAAAGATAGACCACAGATATATCTAAGGATGCGAACCTCATGATCACCGGCAGTCTGGATACCTTGCAACGCACCCCCTTGCCCGCCCCCCTGAACCGTATCGTGGCCGAGGTGGTGCAAAGCGTCGAACGCTGGCTGTACGCCCCCCTCGGCAAGCAGGAGGTCGACGGCCTCACGCTGTTCTGCCTGGTGAGCGAGGATCTGACAGAGCCGGTGGCGGATCGCCGGGGCGAGTTTCATGAGCAGTATCTGGACATCCAGCTGCTGCTGCGCGGCGAGGAGTGGATCGGCGTGGGCCCTCACGCCTACAGCCGGGACGGTGCCGATCATCCTCACCCCGATCTCTGGTTCGTCGATGACGAGCAGACCAGTTATCTGGCGTTGCAGCCCGGCGACTTCGCCATCTTCTGGCCGGGAGAACTGCATCGCCCCCTCTGTACCCTGACGACCCCAGGTCCGGTCAAGAAGCTGGTCGTCAAGGTTCACCAGTCGCTGCTGACCGGCGCCTGAGTGGCAACCGGGGCCTGGAGTCCCGAGTGATTGGGCCAACAGAGGCCCGTTGCGAATCGCTGATTCGACGCGCGCGCCAGACGAACGGTCTGCGCCCAACGATTTGAAAAATTGGACGCACCCTCCTGCGACCATAAGCCCCCGGCAGGGGAATCCCATCCATCGCTGGATGACACGACACTGTCGGCGTAACGCCGAAGCACAGGAAGATGTAGAACATGAGCAAGTTGGTATTGATCCTTAACTGCGGTAGCTCTTCCCTGAAATTTGCCGTAATGGACGCTGAAACGGGCGAGGACATGCTGTCCGGCCTGGCCGAATGCTTCAATCTGGATGACGCACGTATCAAATGGAAACTCCACGGGGTCAAGGGCGACGCCATGCTGGGCGCCGGTGCTGCGCACCAGGAAGCCCTCGACCACATCGTGGGCCACATCCTGCCCCAGGATCCCGCCCTGGCCGATCAGCTGGTCGCCATCGGCCATCGCATCGTGCACGGCGGCGAGCAGTTCTCCCGTTCCGTGCGCATCGATGACGGCGTGATTGCCGGCATCGAGGCCGCCATTCCGTTTGCCCCCCTGCACAACCCGGCGCACCTCATCGGCATCCGTGCCGCCCTCAAGGTGTTCCCGGCCCTGGCCGACAAGAACGTGGCCGTGTTCGACACCGCCTTCCACCAGACCCTGCCAGAGGAAGCCTACCTCTACGCGCTGCCCTACAAGCTCTATCGCGAGAATGGCATCCGTCGTTACGGCGCCCACGGCACCTCCCACCGCTTCATCGCCGAAGAGACCGCCAAGGCGCTGGGCAAACCGCTCCATGAGCTCAACATCATCAACTGCCACCTGGGCAACGGTGCCTCCGTCTGCGCCATCAAGAACGGCGAGTCCGTCGACACCTCCATGGGGCTGACCCCGCTGGAAGGGCTGGCGATGGGCACCCGCTCCGGTGACATCGACCCTGCCATCGTCTTCTTCATGCACGACAACCTGGGTTACAGCGTGGACAAGATCAACCAGGTGCTGACCCGCGAATCCGGCCTGCTGGGCATGACCGAGGAGAGCAGCGACTGCCGCTACGTCACCGGCAACTACGCCACCGACGCCGGTGCCAAGCGTGCGCTGGACGTCTTCACCTATCGCGTTGCCAAGTACGTCGGTGCCTATGCTGCCGCCATGGATGGTCGCCTGGACGCCCTGGTGTTCACCGGCGGCATCGGCGAGAACGCCGCCATGGTGCGCGAGATGGTGCTGGCCCGACTGGCCCTGCTCGGCTTCAAGATCGACAAGGAGGCCAACAACGCAGCCGTACTGGGCGGTGAAGGCCCCATCACCGTCGAAGGCAGCCGTCTGGCCCTGGTGATGCCCACCAACGAAGAGCTGGTGATCGCCCGTGATGCCCTGAGCCTGGTCGGCTAAGGCACCCTCTGGTGACGACAACGCCCGGCCCCTGCCGGGCGTTGTCGTTTCGGCAATAGTGATCGGCCTGTCATTTGACATGGGGGACCAGATGCGTACCCTGACCGCTGTGTGATATTGCGGAGGTAACGATGAAAGAGATGTTTTTCAACTGGTTGTCAGGCCTGGGGGTCGATGTGACCCCCATGATGGCCCTGGTGATTGCCCTGGGGTTCATCGTGCTGACCGCCATGGTGCTGCACCTGGTGCTGCACCGCATCCTGCTGGTGCGCCTGGTGGGGCTGCTTGGCAAGACCAAGCAGATGTGGCTGCCGCCCCAGTTGCAGCAGCGCCTCTTCTACCGGCTCGCCTTCGTGTTCCAGGGCGCCGTACTGCTCGGTCAGGCGGAGATCTGGCTGCCCAAAGCGTCCGAGAGCCTGGCGCTTATCGAGTTGCTGGCCCAGCTCTGGATCCTGCTGTTCCTGCTGCTGGCCCTGTTCGCCCTGCTCGACTGCCTGCTCTCCCTGAGCCGGCATACCCGGCTTGGGCGGGATCTGCCCCTGCGCGGCATCTTCCAGGGGGTGAAACTGGTGGCCAGCATCCTGGTGGGCATCCTGATGATCGCCCTGCTGCTCGGCAAGTCGCCCCTCTTCCTGTTCAGCGGCCTGGGGGCCATGACCGCGGTCCTGATGCTGGTGTTCAAGGACCCCATCCTCGGCCTGGTGGCGGGTATCCAGCTCTCCGCCAACCGCATGCTGAGCGTCGGTGACTGGCTGCAGATGGACAAGTACGGGGCGGACGGCGAGGTGACCGACATCGGCCTCACCACGGTCAAGGTGTCGAACTGGGACAAGACCATCACTACCATCCCTACCTATGCCCTCATCTCCGACTCCTTCAAGAACTGGCAGGGGATGACCGAATCCGGCGGGCGCCGCATCAAGCGCAGCGTCAACATTGACATGACCAGCGTGCGCTTCCTCACCTCGCAGGAGCAGTTGCAGCTCAAGCAGGCCAGGTTGCTGGCACCCTACCTCAGCCGCAAGGAGCAGGAGCTCAGCAGCTACAACCAGCAGCTCAGCGATGCCATCAGCTGCCCCATCAATGGTCGCCACCTCACCAACCTCGGCACCCTTCGCGCCTATCTGGACGCCTACCTGCGGGCTCATGCGGGCATTCGCAAGGACATGACCCTGATGGTGCGCCAGTTGGCACCGACCACGGACGGCCTGCCGCTGGAGATCTACTGCTTCACGGCGACCACCGCCTGGGCCGAGTATGAAGGGATACAGGCTGATATTTTCGACCACATATTTGCGATAATTGAGCAATTCCATCTGCGTTTGCATCAGTCGCCAACCGGTTATGATATGCACAGTTGGAAAAACGGCTGATCCCGCTTATGACAAGGTGCCGTGGCGCAGCGCGGCACCGTATTTAATCACCGACCCGTCAGCACGTGGCGGTTGAAATTTGCATGGCAGAGGAGAAAAATGGCGGCCTTCTCTTCGCCCCGGGCGCGCCCGTCGCCTCCGCGCTGGCCAGAGTGCTGAACCACCCCCTTTATCACAGGAAAGTTATGAAGCTCCTCCACAACACGGCGGCCGCACTGTGCTGCTCCCTGATCCTGGCCGCCATGCCCGCCCTCGCCATCGAATATACCCTGCCCGCAGCCAACAGCCGCCTGGTGGGGGAGAACCTGGACTACGTGGTGTCCCCGGAAGAGGCGGGCCAACCCCTGGAAGCGGCAGCGGCCAGATTCCAGCTCGGCTTGACCAACATGCTGGAAGCCAACCCCAAGGCAGACCCCCTGCTGCTGCAGGCGGGCGAGAAGCTGGTCGTGCCCCATCAGCTGATCCTGCCGGATGCCCCCCGTGAAGGCATCGTGCTGAATGTGGCCGAGATGCGCCTCTACTACTACCCCAAAGGCAAGAAGGTGGTGGAAGTGTTGCCGATTGGCATCGGCCAGCTCGGCACCGACACCCCGGAAGACTGGGTGACCAGCGTGCAGCGCAAGAAGGCGGGCCCGACCTGGACCCCGACCGCGAAGATGCACGCCGAGTATGCCGCCCGTGGCGAGACCCTGCCTGCGGTCTGGCCGGCCGGTCCGGACAACCCCATGGGGCTGTTCGCGCTCTACATCGGCAAGATGTACGCCATCCACGGCACCAACGCCCAGTTCGGCATCGGCCTGCGGGTGAGCCACGGCTGCGTGCGTCTGCGCAACGACGACATCGAGTACCTGTTCAAGCAGGTCCCGGTCGGTACCCGCGTCCAGTTCGTGAACCAGCCCATCAAGGCCTCTGTCGAGCCGGATGGCCGCCGCTACCTGGAAGTGCACCAGCCCCTCTCCCGCAACCAGGAGGAGTTCAACTCCAGCCTGCCGGCCCCGCTGCCCATGTCCACCGCCGTGACCCGCTTCATCGCCCACGCGGACAGCGACTCCCAGCTGGTCAAGCAGGCCCTGGAGCAGCGCAGCGGCATGCCCATCGCCATCAACCGCTGATCCCGCCCGTCGGTATTCCGAGCCCCGGCCACTGTCGGGGCTTTTTTATGGCGCGGGGGAGGGGATCATCAGGGTAAACCCTTGGCAGGTCGGGATAAAATCCGGCCTTATTGCAATTGAGTGGTTGCTTGGTTAGGTGTTAAACGTTTTTCATGTGTTTTTTATTTGTTAAAAGTGGTTGTGGTCCGGCGATCTGCTGATTACTCTAGGCCGGTTTTTTTAAGGAAGAGTCCGTCGCAAGAACGGGCACAGACGTCACATAACGGAGTTTTGAATGACAGCTAGCACCCCCATGCTCATCACCTTTCTGGTGTACATCCTCGGGATGGTGTTGATCGGCTTCATCGCCTATCGCGCCACCCGTAACTTTGACGACTACATTCTCGGCGGCCGCCGTATGGGGAGCTGGGTGACCGCCCTCTCCGCCGGTGCCTCCGACATGAGTGGCTGGCTCCTGATGGGCCTGCCTGGCGCCGTCTTCATCGGCGGTATCTCCGAGAGCTGGATCGCCATCGGCCTCATCATCGGCGCCTACTTCAACTGGCGCTGGGTGGCCGGTCGGTTGCGGGTTCACACCGAGAAGAACCGCAACGCCCTGACCCTGCCGGACTATTTCACCTACCGCTTCGAAGACAAGAGCCGGGTGCTGCGCATCCTCTCCGCCCTGGTGATCCTGCTGTTCTTCACCATCTACTGCGCCTCCGGCGTGGTGGCCGGTGCCCGCCTGTTCGAGAGCACCTTCGGCATGAGCTATGACACCGCCCTCTGGATCGGTGCCGCGGCCACCATCACCTACACCTTCTTCGGCGGCTTCCTCGCGGTAAGCTGGACCGACACCGTGCAGGCGACCCTGATGATCTTCGCCCTCATCCTGACTCCGGTGTTCGTCATCATCGCCGTGGGCGGCATCGACACCGCCATGGTGCAGGTGGCGGCGCAGAACGCCAGCAACCTCGACATGTTCAAGAACCTGGACTTCATCGCCATCATCTCCCTGATGGCCTGGGGCCTGGGCTACTTCGGCCAGCCCCACATCCTGGCGCGCTTCATGGCGGCGGACTCCCACCACTCCATGGCCAGCGCCCGTCGCATCAGCATGACCTGGATGGTGCTGTGCCTGGGTGGCGCCGTGGCCATCGGTTTCTTCGGCCTGGCCTACTTCTCCACCTTCACCGAGCAGGCGGGTGGCGTGACCGCCAACCCGGAGCGCGTCTTCATCGAGCTCTCCAAGATCCTGTTCAACCCCTGGATTGCCGGCGTGCTGCTCTCCGCCATCCTGGCGGCGGTCATGAGTACCCTCAGTTGCCAGCTGCTGGTCTGCTCCAGCGCCATCACCGAGGATCTCTACAAGCCCTTCCTGCGCAAGAACGCCTCCCAGAAAGAGCTGGTGTGGGTCGGCCGCGCCATGGTGCTGCTGATCGCCCTGGTGGCCATCGCCGTCGCCACCAACCCGGAAAACCGGGTGCTGGGGCTGGTGAGCTACGCCTGGGCCGGTTTCGGTGCCGCCTTCGGCCCCGTGGTGCTGCTCTCCGTGCTCTGGTCCCGCATGACACGCAACGGCGCCCTGGCGGGCATGCTGACCGGTGCCCTGACCGTCATCATCTGGAAGCAGTTCGGCTGGCTGGGTCTGTACGAAATCATCCCGGGCTTCCTGTTTGCTACCCTGGCTATCGTGCTGTTCAGCCTGCTGGACAAGGCTCCCTCCAAGGCCATGCAGGATCGCTTCGCAGAAGCCGAGCAGGAGTTCCAGAGCCCCCTGACGGAGGCGGTCGCGGTGAAATAACCCGCGCCATCCGTGACAAAAAGCCCCGCCATGGCGGCAATGCTGATCAGTTAAGGATCCATTGACCGATCCTTCTGCTGTAGGACAATCCGGAACCAATCACTGGTTCC
>NZ_JAPCJD010000080.1:0-18758 GCF_027707845.1 Aeromonas sp. QDB14
TCATGATGAACCCTGTTCCATGGCTCCAGATGACAAACATGATCTCATATCAGGGACTTGTTCGCACCTTCCCTAACCGCCGTTGCAGGCCGCCAGCAACAGAGTGGCACCACAGGTGGCGCTGAACACCAGCAAACCCGCCTGCAGCCCCCCCTCCGGATCCCTCTGTGTGCGTCTCTTGCGAACACGTATCCATCTCGGCTTCATCGAGCCAACTCCATCCAGTTTCCTGCACCCGGGGTGCTGACCTATCCCTGCCCATCCCGGCAGGCGGCTCATCTTTGTCCAGTTGCAGCCCGCCGTCAACTGCGGCGAAACCACACCTTGTACGGCACCGACCTCAGACTCCATCTCTGTTAACAATCTGGAAAACCGGCGTGACCCGCTCCTGCGCCAGGGCTATGATGAGGCCGACGATTTGCCTACCCTCAGGGAGACCCCAGATGAGCAGCCCCTTGCACTATGCGCTGGATGGCATCCATTGCGAGCCACACTTTTTTACCGTGCCCCTCGACCACCAGCATCCCGACGAGGAGGCGACCCTCACCCTGTTTGGCCGCACCCTCTGCCGCAAGGACAAGCTGGATGATGGCCTGCCCTGGCTGCTCTATCTGCAGGGGGGCCCGGGTTTTGGCGCACCTCGCCCGACCGCCGATGGCGGCTGGATCAAGCGGGCCCTGCAGGAGTTTCGGGTGCTGCTGCTCGATCAGCGCGGCACCGGCCACTCCACCCCCATCAGTGCTGACGCCCTGGCGGGGATGACCCCAGGTGAGCAGGCGGACTACCTCGGCCATTTTCGCGCCGACAGCATAGTGCGCGACGCCGAATGCATTCGTGAGATGCTGAGCCCGGGGCGCCCCTGGAGCCTGCTCGGCCAGAGTTTCGGCGGCTTTTGCAGCCTCACCTACCTCTCGTTGTTCCCAAGGAGCCTGCACGAAGTCTACCTCACCGGCGGCGTGGCCCCCATCGGGCGCAGTGCGGATGAGGTCTACCGCGCCACCTACCAGCGGGTAGCGGACAAGAACCGCGCCTTCTTCACCCGCTTCCCCCATGCCCAGGCCCTGGCCAACCGGCTGGCCAACCACCTGCACCACTACGATGTGCGCCTGCCCAACGGCCAACGTCTGACGGTGGAGCAGTTGCAGCAGCAGGGGCTGGATCTGGGGGCCAGCGGCGCCTTCGAGGCACTTTACTACCTGCTGGAAGACGCCTTCATCGGCGAACGCCTCAACCCCGCCTTCCTCTACCAGGTGCAGGCCATGCAGCCATTCAACACCAACCCGGTGTTCGCCATCCTGCACGAGCTCATCTATTGCGAAGGGAGTGCCAGCAACTGGGCGGCCGAGCGGGTGAGAAGGGAGTTTCCTGCCCTGGCCTGGGCGCCAGGCAAAGATTTCGCCTTCACCGGCGAGATGATCTTCCCCTGGATGTTCGAGCAGTTCCGCGAGCTCATTCCCCTGAAGGAGGCCGCCCACCTGCTGGCCCAGAAAGCGGACTGGGGCCCCCTCTACGATCCGGTGCAGCTGGCCCGCAACACTGTGCCGGTGGCCTGCGCCGTCTATGCCGAGGACATGTTCGTGGAGTTTGACTTCAGCCGCGACACCCTGAAGGGGCTTGGCAACAGCCGCGCCTGGATCACCAACGAGTACGAACACAACGGCCTGCGGGTCGATGGCGAGCGGATCCTGGACCGTCTCATCCGCATGAACCGGGATCGCTGATCCCGCCGGGCGCACGCCCGCAGCAAGACAACAAGTTCGAGGGCGGCCCATGAACCGCCCCGCCCATGGAAGCAACACAAAACAACAAGGACACCCATTGGATCATCCGGAAATCTCGGCCGGCTGGCTGAGTCGCCTCTTCTATCGCTGGACCGGCCCGCTGCTGCGCAAGGGGCTGACCCAGCCCCAGGTCAGTCTCGACGATCTCTATCCCCTGCTGCCGGAAGACAGGCGCGACGGCCGCGCCGACGCCTTCCTCGCGCTCACCGCCCGCCAGCCGGTGCGCCCCTGGCCCCTGACCGCCTTTATCTGGCGCCATTACAAGGGACGGATTGGCCTGCTCACCCTGCTGCAACTGCTCGGCATGCTCGCCACCCTGACCAGCCCCTGGCTGCTCAACCACAGCATGACCCAGCTCGGCACCGATGCCACCACCGGCCACAAGCTGCTGCTGGCCCTGGCCCTGTTCGCCTCCGTGCTCGCCGCCGGCATGCTGGCGGAGCACTCCCTGCAACTGGCCCTAAAGATGCACGTGCCCATCCGCCGTCTGCTGGCCGAATCCCTGCTCGCCAAGGTGATGAAGCAGGGTGGCAAGAGCTTCGACGACAGGGCCGGCGGCCGGGTTCAGAACCTCATCAACCGGGACGTGTGGGACATCACTTGGATCCTGGCTGACCCCGCCATGCCGGTCACCATGGCGCTGCAACTCATCGGCACCATCGCCCTGCTGGTGTGGCAGGTGGGCAGTGCCGGTCTGGTGGGCTTCGCGGTGCTGGCCCTGCTGCTGCTCATCTCCACCCGGGTGGTACGGCGCATGAACCAGCAGGAGCAGCAGCTCAAGCGTCAACAGGACGAGCGCAACGGCATCCTGGCGGAATACATCAAGAAGCTGCGGCTGGTGCGCCAGAACGGGCTTGGCCCCTTCTTCACCCGGGCGGCCAACACCAAGCGCCAGCAGGAGTTGGGAGTGCTGGGCAGGGTGCTCAGGCTCGATGCTATCAACGAAGGGCTGATGCTGAGCACTCCCCTGCTGGTGACCCTGGCCACCTTCACCACCTACCTGGCGTCGGGCAACACCCTCACCCTGCCCCAGGTGTTCACCACCATCGCCCTGTTTACCGTGCTGCGCATTCCCATGATGCGACTGCCCTACCTCATCCGCACCCTGATCAACTTCAACACCGGCTTCAACCGGCTGTGCGAGTTCCTGAACAGCCCGGAACAGCATCGGGATCTCACCGATCCCAGCTTGCCGGTGGGCAGCCTGCGGCTCGACAACGTCACCGCCCTGCACCAGCAAAAACCGGTGCTCGAGGGAGCCAACCTCGCCATCGCACCGGGGGAGCTCGTGGGGATCACCGGGGCCACCGGGGCGGGCAAGAGCTGCCTGCTGCATCTGGTTGCCGGCTTTGACAGCGAGTTTGCCGGCAGCATCCGTCGCCACGGCCGGGTTGCCCATCTGGGCCACAAGCCCTGGCTGATGAACGACACCATCCGCAACAACATCCTGTTCGGCCAGCCCTGGCACGCCGAGCGCTATCGTTGGGTGCTCGGCGCCTGCGCCCTCACGGCCGATCTCGCGCTGCTCAGCCACGGGGATCAAACCCTGGTGGGGGAGCTCGGCACCCGCCTCTCCGGCGGCCAGCAGCAGCGGGTCGCCCTGGCTCGCGCCCTCTACGCCCGGGCCGATATCCTCCTGCTGGACAACCCCTTGTCTGCGCTCGACCCCATGGTCGCGGCCCAGGTACTGGAGCAGGGGCTCGCCTTCAAGCCGGGGCCGACCCGGCTCCTGGTGAGCCACGACCCGGATGTGCTGGCCAGGTGCGATCGGGTGATCCGCATCGAGCAGGGGCGCCTGGTGGAGCTCGATGCCCACCAGTTGGCGGATCTTGTCCAGCATCCCCAGCCCGCCCCGCCGGTGCCCCCTCAGGAGGCGGAGCAGTTCAGCGAGGAGAAAGTGGTGGAGGGCAAGGTGGACTGGGGGCTGTTTGGCTTCATGTGGCAGCGCCTCGCCGCCCCCGGTGCCATCCTGCTCGTCCTGCTGCTCACCCTGGGCCAGGAAGGGCTGCGCATCGCCTCGGATCTCTGGCTCGGCGGCAAGGCCGAGGTGAGCGACGTCACGACCCTGCTCGGCATCTATGTGCTGCTGGGGGCGGGCTCCCTCACCTGCATCATGGCGGTGCGAGTCATCAACTACAAACTCGGCCTCAAGCTGGCCTGGACCCTGTTTGACGGCATGCTGGGACGCATCAGCCGCGCCCCCATGGCCTTCTTCGACAAGGTCCCCCAGGGGCGCATCCTCAACCGCTTCGACCGGGATCTGGGGGAGGCGCAAGAGATGCTGCTCTCCATGCTGGTGGGACTGTTCGGCATGCTGGTGTCCGTGGCCTTGCAGGTGGTGGTGATCGGCATCAATATTCCCCTGCTGCTGCTCATCGCCCCCCTGGTGGGATGGGCGCTCTATGTGTTGCAGCGCCGCTACCGGGCGGTGCAACTCAAGCTGCGGCGCCAGTCCTCGGTGCTGCGCTCCCCGCTCTACATCAGCATCAGCGAGACCATCCGCGGCGCCCCCGCCCTGCGCCTGGCCGGGGCCGAGCGTTTCGCGCTGGACCAGGTGCTGCACCACTATGACAACAACCTACGCAGCTGGTACACCACCACCTCCATCAACCGCTGGCTCGGCATGCACCAGACCCTGCTCTCCGCCGCCCTGGTGGGGGCCGTGGCACTCATGGTGGCCTTTGGCAACAGCCCGCTGCTGGGGGCGGTTGCCATCACCTATGCCTTTACCGCTTCCGCCATGCTCAACTCCCTCATCCGCACCTTTGCCGAAGTGGAACAGGTGATGAACGCGGTAGAGCGGGTGCGCGAATACAGCGAAATAGAGAGCGAACGCCAGGAGGGAGAGGCCCTCGCCCCCCCTCACCCCGCAGTGCGCTTCGACAACCTGGGGCTGCGCTACCCCCAGACCAGCCAGTGGGCGCTGCACAAGGTGAACTTCGAGCTGGCCCCAGGTGAAAAGGTGGGTGTGTGCGGGCGTACCGGGGCAGGCAAAAGCTCCCTGCTGGGGGTATTGCAGGCCATGTATCCCGCCTCCCAGGGGGAGATCTTCTACGGCAATCAGCCACTGTCACGACTTGCACCGGAGGCGGTGCGCGATCTCTACGACACCGTCTCCCAGATCCCGCTCACCTTCTTCGGTACCCTGCGGGCCAATCTGGCGCCCCTGACCGAGCATGAGGACGCCGTGCTTGAGCAGGCGCTTGCCCGGGTGGGCCTCGCCGAGCGCTGCGCAGGGCGGCTGGACGAGGATCTCGACAGGCTGCAACTCTCCGCCGGCGAGACCCAGCTGCTGGTGATCGCCCGCATCCTGCTGTCGCGCCGACCGCTCATCGTGCTGGACGAGGCCACCTCGGACCTCGATCACGGCGGCATGCGCAAGATGGCCGAGCTGCTCTACCGCTACCGGCCGGAGGCCAGCTATCTGGTGATCGCCCACCACCTGGAGCCGCTCTTGTCGGTGGACAAGGTGGTGGTGATGGAGGCCGGCACCGTGGTGGAGCAGGGGTCGCCGGTGAGCCTGCTGGCCAACTCCCACTCCCGCTTCCACCAGCTGTTTGCCGGCCAGGTCAACCGCCAGGTGCCCCAGACGGCATGAGCACCAAAAATAACAAGGGCTGCCCCCGGGCAGCCCTTGTTGCTTGAGGAGAGCCTCAACGCTCCATGATCTGGGTGATGTCGTCCTTGTTGATATGCACCTCCCGCCCCTCTTCATCGTAATAGCGATACATGCCTGTGGTCTCGTCCAACCTGGGTTTGCTGTCGGTGGCAATCATCTTGCCATCCTTGGTGCTCATGATGTATTGGGAGCTGCACCCCGCCAATCCCAACAGACAAACCAGCATCATCACAGCTTTCATCACTCTCCCCTTCTTCACGCTCACCCTGGCGGTGATAGATGAAGCCTAGCTCAACCGGATGGCCCGTTTACCTTGATTGCAGCAACAGGATTCACAGAAAGAATCCACCTGCTATAGCCATTGAAAATGATCTATCAAGAAAAGAAAGACCGGACATCTGTCCGGCCTGCTCTGGATTATTAGTTACTTGCCCGGCTTGCGCTCGCCGGTGACGGTGGGGTTGGCCGGATCCATGCTCCACTCGAACCATCCGCCGTCGTAGACGCTGATCCGCTTCCAGTCCATCAGCCAGGCGTAGAAGAACGCCTCGGAGGCGCGCCAGCCGGTCCCGCAGTAGAAGGCGGCCTGCTGGGTCGGCTCGATATTCCACTCGTCCCACATGGCGAGGATCTCGCGGGCGGGCTTCATGGTGCCGTCCGGGTTGTGGAAGTCGCTCATGCTGTTGGCATCCACCCCGCCATGACCCCATCTGGCCCCGGGAATGTCCCCCTTGGGCTTGATGTAGCTGTAGCCCGAGGTATTGCCCACGAACTCGTCCCAGGTGCGCACGCTGACCAGAGCGCCGTCCGGTTGCTTGAGCAGGGCCTTGGCCTGGTCAAGGGTGGTGTAGAACTCGGGACGGGCGGGGATGGCCACGCCAAACTCCCTGGCCGGTTTGAAGGTATTGGCCAGACCGGTCTCGGTGCGCAGATGCTGCACGAACCAGGCCTCCAGCCCGCCGTCCAGCAGCCGCACATCCTCGACCCCCGCATACATCATCAGATGGGCCGCACGGGCCGCCGCCATGGTGTTGCGGCCATAGAGGATGACGGTGGTGTCATGACGGATGCCGTTCTCCAGCAGCAGCGCCTTGAGCGCCTCGTCAGAGACCTTGTTCCACAGCGGCTCCCCTTCCAGCCGGTTGGTGTCGATGTAGCCGGCTCCCGGAATGTGGCTCAGCAGATAGGCCTTGGGGGATCCCCAGTCCACCTCGAACACCTTCCACTCCCCCTTGGGGGCGGCGATGACCGGCTTGCCTGCCTGCAAGTCTGCCAGCCAGAGCGGATGGACCAGCTGCTGCCAGCGTGCCAGATGCTCCCGGGGCGCCTCTTTCCATTCCTGCAGCTCGAACAGCTGCTTGATGCCCTGCTGGCGCAGCAGACGGGCCACCTCGGCCACCTCGCGAGGGGTGCCATAGAGGGCGACGGGTTTGTCGGCCTTCAGACCCTTGCTCGCAAGCGCCACAGGCCACTCCTCGTCACTGTATTTCCACTCTGCGGAGAGCAGCTCGGCACCGGCCACATGGCCCCCCTGCTTCTCCCCGTCCATGGGCCAGCCCTGATAGAAATAGCTCGGGCGGGTATCCAGGATCACCGCCTCCTTCCCCTTGGCATCCGCCAGGGAGAGCGGGGGCAGCTCGGCGGCCAGCGCGGGCCAGGCACACCAGAGCAGCAAGGCGGTCAGGCCGCTTCGCCACAGTCCAGTCATTCGTTTCATGATGTCGTCTCGATGCATAGTGAAAAGAGTTAAAAAATGGAGCGGCCCAGGCGCTCGGCCAGCAGCTCCAGCGCCGCCGTCCCGGCCAGGGAGTTGCCCGCCTTGTTGAGCTCGGGTGACCAGACGCAGATGGAAAGCTCTCCCGGGATCAGCGCCATGATGCCGCCCCCCACCCCGGATTTCCCCGGCATGCCGACCCGGTAGGCGAAGTCGCCCGCCTCGTCATAGAGGCCGCAGGTCGCGAGCAGGGCATTGACCTGCTTGGTGGTCCGGGCCGGCAGCAGGGGCGTGCTCTCGCCAAGAGGGACACCCCGGTTGGCCAGATAGACGAAGGCTCGTGCCAGATCGACGCAGCTCATGCGGATGGCGCAGGCATTGAAGTAGCTCTGCAATACCTTGTCCACCTCGTTCTCGAAGTTGCCATAGGCCTTCATCAGATAGGCGATGGCGGCATTGCGGGCGGAGTGCTGGTACTCGGAGCGCGCCACCACCTGATCCGCCATGATGGCCGGGTTGCCGCACAGGCGGCGCACCAGCTCCAGAGTGCGTTGGCGAGGAGCGGTGAGCCGGGTTTCCAGCAGATCGCTCACCACCAGGGCACCGGCGTTGATGAAGGGGTTGCGGGGAATACCCTGCTCGAACTCCAGCTGGACGAGGGAGTTGAACGGCTGGCCGGAGGGCTCCTTGCCCACCCTGGCCCAGATCTCCTCCTCCTGATAGAGGGTCAAGGCCAGCGTGAGGCTCAGGGCCTTGGAGATACTCTGGATGGAGAAAGGCTCGAAAGCGTCACCTGCGGTGAACAATTCCCCTTCAACGGTACAGACCGCGATCCCCAGCCGGTCGGCAGGCACCTGGGCCAGGGCGGGAATGTAATCGGCCACCTTCCCCTGCCCGAGCTGCGGACGCACCTCTTCCAGGATGCCGGCCAGTAATTCGGATGACAACACCATTGGCTATTCCATGACGTGAAACGAGGCGGGGCCAGCCCACCGACAAAAATCCCGCCGGCGGCGGGATTTTCTATCTGCCCAGGAGGCAGTCAGATATCAGGCCGGCTCGCCGTACCAGAGATCGAACAGCTCGGTGACCACCACGGCCTCCAGCCCTTTGCCTTGCAGCCAGGTCTGAACGGCGGAACGGTCTTCGTCGGAGCACTTGCCGAGCTGCTGGGTGCAGATCATCCCTTCCCAGGCCAGGTGACCCGAGCCGGCGAAGGCCAGCTTGCGAGGCTCAATCACCTCGTCGATCAGCGCATCGACCACGGCATCAATGGTCTCTTCGGCGGTGCCGACCGGGAAGTTGAAACTGATGTCGAACCCCATTTCCTGGAATTCATCGACGCGCAGTTTCTTGCGCAGACGGCGGCTACGGTTGGCCATGATAGCTCCTTAGTTGATACGTTGACTCAGTTGACTCGTTTGAAAATCAGATCCCAGACACCGTGGCCCAGACGATGGCCACGCTGCTCGAATTTGGTCAGGGGGCGCCAGTCGGGACGGGGCACCCAGTTGCCGGTGGCGGAGGTGTTCTCGTACCCCTCGGCGGCACTCATCACCTCCAGCATGTGCTCGGCGTAGTTTTCCCAGTCGGTGGCCATGTGGAAGACGCCACCGATGGCAAGCTTCTGGCGGATATCCTGGGCAAAGGCAGGCTGCACGATGCGGCGCTTGTGGTGGCGGCTCTTGTGCCAGGGGTCAGGGAAGAAGAGCTGCAGGCAGGAGAGAGAACCGTTCGGGATCATGTGCTCCAGCACTTCCACCGCATCGTGGCAGATGACGCGCAGGTTGGTGACGCCCGCCTCCTGGGCGGTGCCAAGGCAGGCGCCCACACCCGGAGAGTGCACCTCGATGCCGATAAAGTTCTTCTCGGGGGCGTTCTTGGCCATCTCCACCAGGGAGGCGCCCATGCCGAACCCGATCTCCAGCACCACGGGTGCCTCGCGGCCAAACAGGGCCACCATGTCGAGCGGCTCTGGTGCGAAATCGATGCCCATGACCGGCCAGAGCTCTTCCAGGGCCTTCTCCTGCCCTTTGGTCAGGCGGCCTTCGCGACGGACGAAGCTGCGGATCTTGCGCATGAACTTGCCGTCTTCGTTAAACACATCTTGGGTCACAGACATAGTAAATTGCTCGTTATTGCATCGCTCTGGAACAGAGCCGACATAAATGGATCGCTCGTTATTGCATCAGTTCGCAAAAACAGGGGAGCGAATTATCCCAAGATAGGCACAAGGCGCAAGTGTTTCCCACAACAAATCCCCCGGGACTGCCCACATCCACCGGCAAGGTTGACAAATGCCACCCCCTTCACAGAATCTGCCGGACGTCGGGTTCATCCTGACGCGGAAAAATAAAACCATATACAACAAAGGATTGCAGTATGAAGAAAACCCTGTTGGCCCTCGTCCTGCCTGCCCTGCTGGCCGGTTGCAACCCCTCTGACAATGACTCCCAACCCCCTGCCCCCGCGGCTCAGGCCCATGAATTTCTGGTGCAACTGAGCTCTGGCGCAGAAGGGATAGGCGCTCGTCCCACAGGCACCGAGGCCGAAACCCGCGCCGCCGCCTGGATCCAGGATCACCTGGCCGGTTGGGGCTACGAGGTGCAGAACCAGCCATTCACCTACACCCGGGGCGGCACCGAACGCACCTCCCAGAACATCGTCGCCGAGCTCAAGGGTCAGAGCGACAGGGTGATCCTCATCGGTGCCCACTATGACAGCACCGGCGAGAAGAAAGGATCCGAAGGCGCCACCGACAACGGGGCTGGCGTCGCCGCCCTGCTGGCGGTTGCCGAAGCACTCAAGGGAGAGACCCTGCCCTACACGGTGCGTTTCGCCTTCTTCGGCGCCGAGGAGAACGGCCTCAACGGATCCAAAGCCTATGCCGCCAGTCTCGACACCGACGCCGTCGCCAAGCTGCTGGCCATGGTGAACTACGACACCATCGCCGGGGGTGACATCGTCTATGTCCACTCGGCCCACTCCGACGTGGCCGAGTACAACTGCGCCGACCCGAGCCGCTACAGCTTCGATCCCAAGGTGCGCGATCGCCTGCTGGCCATCTCCCAGCAGACCGCCACCCCGTTCGCCATTCACCCCAGCTACAGCGGCTACCCGGAAGGGGAGACCGGCAGTTGGTCCGATCATGCCCCCTTTGCCTGCCTGGGGGTGCCCATCGCCTACGTGGAGGCCACCAACTTCACCATCAACGGGGAAGATGGCTATGACGGCTACTCCCAGAGCACCAATCCGGCGCTGTGGGACTGCTACGACGACGCCACCAAGAGCGCCTGCGACCGGGACAGCGAGACCCAGTGGGGCAAGATCTGGCACACGGAGCATGATCGCCTCGACAAGATGGCCGAGCTCTTCCCGGGCCGGATCGAACAGCAGCTCGGGGCCAATACCGACTTGATGATCCGCTTCCTCAAGGCGCCGGGGCTCTGAGCCCCATCCCGCCCGATGCCCCCCTGACAGGGGTTTTTGCGCCCCTGACCGGGGTCGGGACGATAAAATTCGGGCAGGTGCCAAACCTGCCCTTTTTTATGGATTTTTGTGACAGCCATTGCCTCATTTCTGAAATCTGATACAAACGGATAACCTGGCGGTTGAATGGAGCGACCGCCACCTAGTCAGAGAGAACCCTATGCAGCCGTTTTTTGCCCAGCGCTTCGAGAAGGTCGAGCCTTCCTTTATCCGCGAAATCCTCAAAGTTGCCGCCAATCCGGAGATCATCTCCTTCGCCGGCGGCCTGCCCAACCCCCATCTGTTCCCGGTCAAGGCCATCGAGCAAGCGTGCCAGGACGTGCTGCGCGAGCAGGGAGCCGCCGCGCTGCAATATGCCACCACCGAGGGCTTTGCCCCGCTGCGCCAGTTCATCGCCGACCGCTACCTGAGCCGTCACGGCATGACCGTCAATCCTGACAACATCCTCATCACCAGCGGCTCCCAGCAGGCGCTGGATCTGCTGGGCAAGGTGCTGGTGAACGAGGGGCAGGATCTCATCATCGAAGAGCCGGGCTACCTTGGCGCCATCCAGGCGTTCTCCGTCTATCAACCGAATTTCAAGCCCATCACCCTGGCGGAAGAGGGGCTGGATCTGGCCGCGCTGGATGCGCTGCTGGAGCAGGGCTCCAGCGCCAGGCTGCTCTACGGCGTGCCCAACTTCCAGAACCCGAGCGGTGTATCCTACAGCCGCGCCAACAGGGAAGCCCTGGCGGAGCGCCTGGTGCGCCACGATCTGCTGATGGTGGAAGACGACCCCTACGGCGAGCTGCGCTTCGAAGGGGAGCACCTGCCCCCCATCGCCAAGCTGGCCCCCCACAACACCGTGCTGCTCGGGTCCTTCTCCAAGACGGTGGTACCCGCCTTCCGCCTGGGCTGGATGGTGGTGCCGGACTGGCTGCGCAAGAAGGTCACCATTGCCAAGCAGGCCACCGACCTGCACAGCAACGCCTTCAACCAGCAGGTGCTGCACCGCTTCCTGACCGACAACTCCCTCGACGCTCACTTGGAGAAGATCAAGGAGGTATATGGTCGCCAGCGTGCCGCCATGGAAGCCGCCCTCGCCCGCCACTGTCCGCCCGGCGTCAGCTACACCCGTCCCGAAGGGGGCATGTTCCTCTGGCTGACCCTGCCGCCCAGCGTCAGTGCCATGGCCCTGTTCGACGAGGCCATCAAGGAGAAGGTTGCCTTCGTGCCCGGCGCCCCCTTCTATGTGCGCCCCGAGATCCAGAACACCCTGCGCCTGAGCTTCTCCTGTGTGGATGAGGCGACCACGGAAGAGGGTGTTCAGCGTCTGTGCCGCGCCCTGGCCCGCATGCTCTGAGCCATCCGGCCATAAAAAAACCAGCGACCGGGTCGCTGGTTTTTTTTTGCCTCGCGCTTGCCCCTCAGCGCCCCTGCCCGGCCAGCTGGCTGACAAACTCCTTCATGGGCATGGGCCTGCCAAACAGATAGCCCTGCAGGAAGGTCACCTCGCGGGCCTTCAGATAGTCGGCCTGCACCTGATTCTCCACCCCTTCCGCCACCAGTTGCAGACCGAGCCGGGTCGCCAGATCGATGACGTTCTCCACGATGTGGCTGGAGAGCGCGTCCGACCCAATCATGCCGACGAAGCTCTGATCGATCTTGAGGAAGTCGACCTGGAAGGTCTGCAGGTAGGTCAGGCTGGAGTGACCGGTGCCGAAATCGTCGATGGCGATGAAGACCCCGAGGGCATGCAGCTCGGCAAAGAGCCGGTCCGTCGTCTCGTCCGCCACGATGAGCTCGCGCTCGGTCAGCTCCAGCACCAGCTTGATGGGGTTCCCCTTGAAGGCGTTGATGAAATCCCGGCAATCCTCCACCAGGCTCAGATCCTTGCAGTGGCTGGCGCTGATGTTGAAGCCAAAGTGGAACCCTCGCGGCAGATGGTGCGCCTTGCCCGCAAACTGTTCGCGCACCTGCGCCATCAGCAGCTGGGTCATGGGCACGATGAGACCACTGTCCTCTGCCAGGGGAATGAAGCGATCCGGCGAGATCATCCCCTGACGGGGATGTTGCCAGCGCATCAGCACCTCACAACCGCTCCATTGGCCGTCCTCCCCGTTCACCACGGGTTGCAGATAGGGGATGAACTCCTGCTGGGACAGTGCCCGTTTCAGCTCCTGGGCCGGCGAAGTCGAACGGCCCATCAGCCAGAAGACCGCCACCCCGAGCAGCAGGCTCAGCAGAGGATAGATAATGACGCCCACCTTGGAGTAGTCCCAGATGTGGGCACGGTACTCATCCACCGACACCGTGGTCACGACCTTGAACGGGTACCTGGTCGAGACCTGTTCGAGATAGCCATTGCGATCCTTGGGGATCAGCTTGTCGGTGAGTTCGCTGTTTCGCAGCAGCATCTCGTTGCCGACCACCAGCCCCAGTGGGGAGTTGCGGCTCAGCATGTCCAGGATGTTGAGCAGGTAGTAGCCGTCGACCCCCACCAGCACGCTGAACTCGCCCACCTCTTCCCGGTAGGCGATGAGGGGGCGATTCGGGGTGACCGGGTTGCCCTTCATCAGGTCGAGCCTGCCCCCGACATAGTCATCCAGTTTGATGCCGCCATCGACCGGGCCATAGAGGGAAGAGCAGTAGATCCGATCCCCCCTGGCCAGGTTGACGCTGCGCACATCCGGCACCGTAGCCACCTGATCCCTGAGCCCCTGCACCACCTCGAGACAGGGCCTGCCCAGGCTGCCGGTGAGGGCCGACGCCGCCAACTGGGCATTGTCCAGAGTGCGGTCGAACATGACCCTGGCATGTTCCAGGCGCGCCACCGCATCCTGTTTCACGCCGGTGGCGGTCTGCCAGATGACGATGACGAGCCCAAGGAGCATGGGCAACAGACCGGCCAGCAAGGCACAGAGCAGCCGGACATAGAATTGACGCACCTTCAAACGTCGAAATGGCATAACGGCCCTCATGAACATGGCGAAAAAGCGCTCGAGTTTACCCGCTGGCGCCCGTTTGGCAAGCCGGAATGAGCCCCTGATACCGCCGCGCCACGGCGCCCCCCGTGGTCGCAAAGCCCGGCAACCCCGTGGACAAAGGGGGCGGCGTCTTGGGAGACAAAAATCATAATGCTCATAAAAACAGGAGCTTGTCCATCGGACACCCAGGCTCTAGAGTAGACCCTAGAGCGTCAGGGAGGCAGGACATGAAGATACTGATCACGGGGGGCACGGGGTTTATCGGCCGCCGTCTGGTGGCACACCTCAAGGTGGCGCACGAAGTAGTCGTGCTGACCCGCCAGGGCAGCCGGGCCTACGAGCTGCTCGGCCACGATGTCACCCTGCTGGACAGTCTGGACAGGCTGGATCACCTCAATGACGTGGACATCGTCATCAACCTGGCCGGCGAACCCATCGCCGCCGGACGCTGGAGCGAGTCCCGCAAGCAGTTGCTCTGCAACAGCCGCTGGCTGCTGACCGAACAGCTGGTGGATCTCGTCAAACTCTCCAGCACGCCCCCCAGATTGCTGCTCAATGCCTCCGCCATCGGCTGGTATGGCCGCCAGGATGACGCCCCTCTGGATGAAACATGCCAGAGCCCTCACGACGAATTCACCCACCGTCTCTGTCAGCGGTGGGAGCAGCTTGCCCAGCAGGCCCGCTCAGCCCAGACCCGGGTCTGCATCCTGCGCATCGGCCTGGTACTCGGCATGGAGGGGGGCGCCTTGCCCAGGATGCTGCCCCCTTACCGCCTCGGCCTCGGCGGCCCCATGGGCAGCGGCACCCAGATGATGAGCTGGATCCACGTGCAGGATCTGGTGCGGGCCATGCTGTTTCTCATCGAGCACAGCGAGTGTGAGGGCATCTTCAACGGCACGGCCCCGCAACCGGTCAGCAATCGCCGATTCAGCGAGACCCTGGCCGCCACGCTCCATCGCCCGCACCTCTTCTTCGTACCGGCCCCCCTCCTGCGACTCCTGATGGGAGAGGCGGCGGATCTGCTGCTCACCGGACAGCAGGTACTGCCCGCCCGCTTGCAGCAGGCCGGTTTTCACTTCAGTTTCCCGGCCCTGCCCGGCGCTCTGGACAATCTGCTGCACTCACCCCGTTGACCCAATGACACATCCCGACCGAGGTCGGGATGTGTCGAGCTATCAGAGCAGCCCCTGCCCCAGTCCCCTGAGCCGGTCGCTCAGGGTACCCGCCAGCAGTTGGCGGCGCATGCCCTGTCCGGCCAGGGTCACCAGCACGGCCCCAAGCAGGGGGAGTGCAACCCAGATGGCCCAGTGGAACTGCCACTGCGCCCCCTCCCACCACCACTGCAGACCGAAGGAGCAGAGCTCCACCACCATGGCGGCGCAGAGCCCCGCCAGGGCACCGCTCGCCACCAGCTCCCAGCGCAGCATCTTCTCGAGCAGGGCGCTGCCCGCCCCCAAGGTGCGCATCAGCAGCAGCTCCCGGCGGCGATGGGCCATGCCGGCCTGGGTCTGGGTCAGCAGCACCAGCAGGGCGGCCACCGTCACCAGCCCGAGCATCAACCCCAGGGCGCGGCTCACCTGATCGGAGACCAGGGTGAGGCGGCCTATCAGATCCTCCACATCGATGAGGCTCACCGTGGGGTGGCGGCGGATGAGTTCCACCTCTGCTCCTCGCCCCTCAGGCGGCAGACGATAGCTGCCGAGCCAGGTCTGGGAGAAGGGGGCCAACACGTCCGGCGAGAAGATCATGTAGAAGTTCGGCCTCATGTTGTCCCACTTGATGGACCTCAGGCTGGTCACCCTGGCCTCGAACGCCCGCCCCTCTATGGTGAAGCCGAGCACGTCTCCGAGTGCGATGCCGAGCCGTCCCGCCAGTGCCTCGTCGACGGAGACCTCCCCCTTGTCGGCCAGCCATTGACCGGCAGTAACCTTGTTGTCGGCAGGCAGGGCCGATGTGGTGGTGAAGTTGAGCTCCCTGTCCACCCCCTCCCGCGCCGCATCCTCCCCCACCGCCTCACCGGCGATACGGGTCAGGCGCCCGCGCACCATGGGGTAGAAGTCCGAGGTGATGGCCCCGGCCTGGTGCAGATCGGCCAGGATCCCTTCCCGCTCGCTGTCCGCCACATTAACCAGGAAGCGGTTCGGGGCGTCGGCAGGCAACCGGGTGGAAAAATCCTCCAGCAGATCGACCCGCGCTGCCCACAGCAGCCCGAACAGCATCAGGGCCAAGGCGAAGCCCGCCAACTGGAACAGACCACTGCCCCGCTCCCGGGAGAGGTGATTGATGGCCAGGCGCAGGGCATGGGGCCCCTTGAGCCGACTGCCAAGACGCAGCAGCACGGAGGCGAGCAGGGCCAGCAGCGCCATCAACACCCCCATGCCACCAATGAGCCCGCAGGCCAGCCTGATGTCGGCGGTAAAGCCCCACACCAGGGCAAACAGCCCGATGAGCCCCACGGGCACCGTCAGCCAGGGAGGGATCCCCGCCTCCAGCTCCCGGCGCAGCACCCGCAGCGGCGGTACCTTGAGCAGCCTCAGGAAGGGGACGAACGCCAGCATCAGGGTGATGAAGAAGGCGACCGCGAGGCCCAGGGCGAAGGGTCGCCAGGAGGGGGGCGGCAGATCCGCAGGCAGCAGATCCCCCAGCAGGTTCAGGGTCAGCCACTGCATGGCGCTGCCCGCCACCAGCCCCATCAGGGCCCCCACCAGGGTCAGGGAGAACAGCAGGGTGCCCATCAGTTGCCACAGGGTGCGCCGCGAGGCCCCCAGGGTCTTGAGCAGGGCCACCATGTTGGTCTGGCGCTCGGCGAAATGGCGCACCGCTATCCCCATGGCCAGGGCGCCGAGCAGCACGCCGGCAAGGGATGCCAGACGGAAGAAGCGCTCGGCATTGCCCAGGGATTTCCCCACCTGGGTACCCTGATCGTCGGGTTTGACGAGCTTCTGCCCGGCGCTCAGCCTGGGGTTGAGCCAGGCCTCATAGCGGGCGATGGCGTCACGGGGCCCCTTGACGAGATAGCGCCACTGCTGGCGACTGCCCGGCAGCAGGGCCCCGGTCGCCTCGATATCGGCGCTGTGGATCAAGGCCCTTGGCGCCATCTGGAAGGGGCTGAACCCCTGATCCGGCTCCTGGCCCAGCTCCCCTGCCACCGTCAGCCGGGTGTTGCCGACCTCGAGTGCCTCCCCCACCTTGGCGCCGAGCAGTTGCATCACCCTGGCGGAGAGCCAGATCTCGCCGGGCGCCGGGGCGCGCTGGGGAGTGAGCTCCAGCTTGCCGTAGAAGGGAAAATCCCCGGGCACGGCGCGGATGGAGGCCAGTTGCAGGGTATCGCCGTGAAACAGCATGCTGTTGAAGCTGACCGTGGTCTGCACGGCCAGCCCCTCCTGATGCGCCTGCGCCAGCCACTCTGCCGGTGCCGGCGTCGCGGAGCGCAGCACCCTGTCCCCTCCGATGAAATCCCGCCCGGAGGCCTTGAGCCCCGCATCCAGCCGATCCGCCACCAGAGCCACGCTGAGCACGCAGGCGACGCTCAGCGCCAGCGCCAGCACAAACCAGCGCAGCTCCCCGCTGAACCCTTCCCGGCGCAGCAGCTTCAATCCCAGTCGCCACTGACTCATGACGCCTCCCTCACCGTCCATGCTGCTGCCAACGATCGCCTGGTGCAGCTCTGTCTCCACTGACTCATGACAGCTCTCCCACCCTGGCCGCCATGACAGTCTGTGCCTCCAGCCGCCCGGCTGACATCACCAGCTGCCGCTGGCAGCGCTGGGCCAGCTCATGGTCATGGGTCACCACCACCAGGGTGGTGTTGTGCTCGCGGTTGAGACGAAACAGCAGTTCGATCACCGTCTCCCCTGTCTTGCTGTCGAGGTTGCCGGTGGGCTCGTCCGCCAGCAGCAGGCTGGGGCGGGTCATGAAGGCACGGGCAATGGCGACCCGCTGCTGCTCGCCGCCGGAGAGGCGCGGCGGCAGGTGGTGCAACCGCTCTCCCAGACCGACCTGGGCCAGCAGCTCCCGGGCACGGGGCTCGCTGTCGGTCTCCCCCCGCAGCTCGGCCGGCAACATGACGTTCTCCAGGGCGCTCAGGGTGGGCAGCAGCAGGAACGACTGGAACACGAACCCCACCTGCTCGGCCCGCAGCCTGGCGCGTCCCTCCTCGTCCAGCCGGGTGAGGGAGTGGCCGAGGATCTCTATCTCGCCGCTGCTCGGCAGATCGAGACCGGCCAGCAAACCGAGCAGGGTGGACTTGCCGGAACCGGACGCACCGACCAGCGCCAGCGTCTCGCCGGTATTGACTTGCAGATCGATCCCTTCAAGGATGGTGAGGCTTTCCTGACCGAGGCGAACGGTTTTACCGAGCCCCCTGACGGCGATAATGGGCGTTGAACTCATCTTGGGTATCCTGTTTGCCTGAACCTGTAATGACAATAGAACGTGGGAGTTGACTGCATGATGCGTCTCTTGTTTGCCGTGAGTTGCCTGTGCTGCTGGGCAGCGTCCGTCCAGGCCCAGACCCTGCTGGTACTGGGCGACAGCCTGAGTGCCGGCTACCAGATGCAGGCCGAACAGAGCTGGCCTGCCCTGCTCAATGAAAAGTGGCAGCAGCAGGGGGGAGAACACACCCTCATCAATGCCAGCATCAGCGGTGAAACGACCCAGGGCGGCCTGGCCCGCCTGCCCGCCCTGCTCGAAACCCACAAACCGGACTGGGTGTTGATCGAACTCGGCGCCAACGACGGGCTGCGGGGCTTTGCTCCCGCCATCACCCGGGCCAACCTGACCAAGATGATCGAGCTCACCCGAGCGCACCAGGCGAAGACGGTGCTGACCCAGATCCTGCTGCCCCGCAACTATGGGGCGCGCTATCTGCAGCAGTTCGAGCAGATCTTCCCGGATCTTGCGAAGGCCAACGACCTGCCGCTGATGCCCTTCTTTCTGGATGATATTGTGCTGCGCCCTGAACTCATGATGAACGATGGACTGCACCCGACGGCTGCCGCCCAGCCCCGGATCCGCGACAAGGTCGCCCGCTTTGTCGAGCCTCTGCTGACACAATAGCCCGGTGGCCGGGCCCATGGCCCTTCCCCTTGCTCAGCAAAAAGCCCCCGCATGGCGGCAATGCTGTTCACTTAAGCGGAGCCGCATTGCGATTTACCGGAAAACGGGTCTTTGATATCTTCACCGCCCTG